>JAADIO010000040.1 GCA_013151235.1 Deltaproteobacteria bacterium
TGGTGGAGGCGCCGGGAATCGAACCCGGGTCCGAAAATGGTCCGCAACGACATCTACATGCTTAGCCTTCGATTAAGGATTCGCCCGGAGGCATGCCCGAAGGCGGGCTTGACCTCGTCGCTATCTCCTTGAGAGTTTCGCCGTCGGGATAGGAGAAACATCCTTCAGGCTATCCTGTGATTCTGACGCCCGGTCTCCCCCCCACAGGCAGGGAAGAGAGGACGGGTTGCTTATTTAAGCAGCCAGTGCCAGTTCGTTATTGGCAGTTGTGTTTTCCCGATTGTTTAACGAGCCACCGGAACCTCGGCATGCAGCCGGAGCTTTTGCATCCCCGTCGAGACCAATCGCCCCCCTGTTTAGAGAATAGAAAATCTGAAGCATACTGATATAACCATTCAGAAGTTTAGCACATTTCTCAGTCATTGCAAGTAAAACCTGATAAATGCTTTTTTTCCTGACCTCTCTACCCGCCTTCCACGCTACGATGTCCGAGAAATGATTGATTGGCTGATAGTTCACCGCATTTCCCCTCGTTCTCATTTTCTCTTTCCTATTTCCAAATTTCCAGTTCCTATTTCCTGATCTCTTTCTTCATCGCCCGTTCCATTTCCCGTTTGTCTTCCCGTTTCTTAATGTCCTGCCGTTTGTCGTACTGCCGTTTTCCCTTTGCCAGGGCGAGTTCAACCTTGGCCCGGCCCCGGACGAAATAGACGGAGACGGGGATGAGGGCAAGTCCCTTTTCATGGATCTTGCCGATAAGCCGCCGGATCTCTTTTTTATGCATGAGAAGTTTCCGGGTCCGCAGGGGCTCGTGGTTAGCGATATTGCCATGCGTGTAGGGGCTGATATGCATGCTATGGAGAAAGAGTTCCTCCCCCTCGACCTGGGCATAGCTATCTTTCAGGTTCGCTTTTCCCTCCCGGAGGGATTTGACTTCCGTCCCGGTCAGGACCATCCCCGCCTCAAATTTATCAAGGAAGAAATAGTCCCGGTGGGCCTTCCGGTTTGTGCAGATGATCTTCTTGCCGGACATGCGAGACTCCCTGGATCACAACAGATCGAGAGGGCAGATTACCACAGCCGAACCCCGCAGGCAACAGGACTTCCCCGGTTGTTGATTTCCGTAAGAAGGAATGCTATGTTGACCGGCAAAAGGAGAATGACTATGAATCCTCTCGACAGCATTCAGGAGAAGGTAAAACGGGACGAGCGGATCTCCACGGAGGAGGCCCGAATCCTGCTGGAATCGAAGGACCTGCTCGGTCTCGGCCGGATCGCATCGATCCGGCGGAAGGCAAAGAACGGAAAACGGGCCTACTTCATCGTCAACCGCCACATCAATCATACCAATATCTGCGTCAACCGATGCCGGTTCTGCGCCTTCAGCCGGAATGCCGATGCCCCCGACGCCTATACCATGGATCTGTCCGAAGTCCTGGCCCGGGCCGAGGCGGGTGCCGCCGAAGGGGCCTCCGAGTTTCATATCGTGGGGGGACTCCATCCCGACCTCCCTTTTGATTACTACCTGAAACTTCTTTCAGGCCTTCGGGACCGTTTTCCGAAGATTCACATCCAGGCCTTTACCGCGGTGGAGATCGACTATTTCACAAAACTGACCGGCCGGCCTCTCCCGGAAATCCTCCGCAATCTGAAGGAGGCCGGTCTCGGTTCCCTCCCCGGCGGCGGTGCGGAGATCTTTGATCCAGCGGTCCGAAACGCCATCTGCCCGGAGAAAATCTCCGGTGACCGGTGGCTTGAGGTGATGGAGGCCGCCCACAATACAGGCCTCAAATCGAATGCCACCATGCTCTACGGTCACCTGGAGGATACCGCCTCGCGGATCGACCATATGGCACGGCTCCGCAATCTCCAGGATCGAACGGGCGGGTTCCAGGCCTTCATCCCCCTCGCCTTTCATCCGGGAAACACGGCGATCCCCGACCGGGAAATAACAACCGGCATGGAAGACCTCAAGCTTCTCGCCGTCTCCAGAATTTTCCTCGACAATTTCGACCATATCAAGGCCTTCTGGATCATGCTGGGCGAAAAGATCGCCCAGGTCTCCCTCCACTTCGGTGTCGATGATCTCGACGGAACGGTCGAGGAAGAAAAGATCACCCATGCCGCAGGGGCACAGACCTCGGAGGCACTCTCAAAAGAGATGCTGGTCCGGATGATCCGTGAGGCGGGCTTTGAACCGGTCGAGCGGGATACGCTCTATAGAGTGAGCGAAACGAACGGGCGGTGAAGAAATGTTACGGTTATGACCATTAGGGATTCGTACATCAAAGAAAAAATTGAGCAGAGAGACCGTCTGGGCTTCGCAGAAGGACTTTACCTCCTGAATGAAGTCGACCTGCTGACCCTCGGGGAATGGGCGACGGAAATTCGGGATAGGAAACATCCCGACAGCATCGTTACCTTCGTCATCGACCGGAACATCAACTACACCAACATCTGCATCAATCGCTGCCGCTTCTGCGCCTTCTACCGTGCCCCCGACGATCCGGAGGCCTATCTTTTAACCCGGGAACAAATCTTTGCGAAGATTGAAGAGACTCTGCAGCAGGGCGGGACACAAATCCTGATGCAGGGGGGGCTTCATCCGGATCTTTCTCTCGACTGGTTTGAGAAACTTTTTTCCGCCATCAAGGAGGTCTACCCGATCACCCTCCATGCCCTCTCCCCCCCCGAGGTGGTTCACTTGTCCGAGGTGACGGGCTTCTCCATCGCCGAAGTCATCCGACGGCTTCATGCCGCCGGTCTTGATTCCATCCCCGGCGGGGGCGCCGAAATCCTGGAAGACCGGGTCCGGACGGCCCTCAGCCCAAAGAAGATCGGTACGGAGAAATGGCTGGCGGTCATGCGGGAGGCCCATCGCCAGGGACTCCGGACAACCGCGACCATGATGTTCGGGAGCGTGGAAAAACGGGAAGAGCTGATCCGGCACCTGCTTCGGCTTCGCACGCTGCAGGATGAAACGGGCGGATTTACCGCCTTCATTCCCTGGAGCTACCAGCCGGGAAACACGGAACTGGCCGGAGAGACGGCGACGGGGGTCGAATACCTGCGGATCCTGGCGGTCTCCCGTATTCTCCTCGACAACTTCGA
Source organism: Deltaproteobacteria bacterium (assembly GCA_013151235.1). Classification (NCBI taxonomy): domain Bacteria; kingdom Pseudomonadati; phylum Myxococcota; class Myxococcia; species Deltaproteobacteria bacterium. The sequence goes on from JAADIO010000040.1 coordinate 3,112, forward strand.
CAATCTTCAGGCCTCCTGGGTGACCCAGGGGGCGAAGATGGGGCAGGTGGCCCTCTTCTTCGGGGCCAACGACATGGGGAGCACCATGCTCGAGGAGAATGTCGTCGCCGCAGCGGGGGTCTCTCACACCATGACGCCCGACGAGATTGTCCGACTGATCGGGGAGGCCGGTTTTCAGCCGGCCCAGAGGAACAACGTCTACGAGATACTGAAGAGATTTGAATAAAGGAAACAAACGGATGACATCCTTGCCTCCCATCCGGACCCTGATCCTCGGCGGAAGCGGGGCCTACACCTTCCCGGTGGATCGTTTCGGTTCAGGGAAGGAAACGGTCCGGGTTCAGACCCCCTTCGGCCCTGCCGCCCCCATCCGGATCGTCGAGATCGGCGGAGAACCCGTCGGATTTCTCTCCCGTCACGGGGAGACCGGATACAACGTTACCGCCCCTTTCGTGAACTACCGGGCCAACATCTACGCAGCGAAAGAGTTGGGCGTGGAGCGGATCCTTTCCTGGTCGGGACCGGGCGCCATCGCAGACGCCCTCCGGCCGGGGGACCTGGTCCTTCCCGACGACATGATCGACCTGACCCGGAACCGACCGTCCACTTTCTACACCGGAAAGGGAATCGGCTTTATCCGGATGAATCCGGTCTTCTGCCCCGGGATCCATGAGGCCTTCCGGAAAGGACTGGCGGCGCTGCACCTTGCCGTCCACGAAGGGGGGACCTACGTCTGCACGGAAGGCCCCAGGCTCGAAACACCGGCCGAGATCCGTTGGATGAAAGGGGCCGGCGGAGACCTTGTCGGAATGACCCTGGCGCCCGAGGCCTTCCTCGCCCGGGAACTGGAAATCTGTTACGCTCCCTTATGCTATGTCACAAACTACGCAGAAGGGGTCCGGCCCTTACGCTACGAAAAGGGGGTCCTTTTCGAAGGGACCCTCCCTGAGGAAGAACGACAAAAGATGGAGAGCACCTTCAACCGCTTTCCCGAGATCATGATTCAGACCCTTTCCCACCTTGCGCAACTCGACCGCGACTGCCCCTGCAAGGATGCCATGCTCCGTTACCGTCTCCGGGGAGACATTGGGAAGAACTGGCACGACTGGATCGGCTGAATGATGATCCTCCATAGCCGGGTCTTATGATGAATTTCATAAATTCGCTCTTCCGGATATATTAAATCCGATCCGAAGACACAAACTTGGAGTGATTCCGGAAGGTTAACCACGATGTCCACAACAAATGTGAATAGCCTGTGGAAATCTGTGTGAAATCAGAACGTCAAAACAGACAGGATCAAGCCCCGCAACAAATTGCCCAATAATTAGCCACACGTAAACCTTTTATTTACAATGAGTTACCACAAATCCTCCCCTGGATACAGAATATGAGAAGTTTGCCCCAGCTGTCACGTAAACAATTCACAGCCGAAATAAGAAGATTCATTTAGTCCGGTAAAACAGGGGCCGGGTCGGCATTTCATCTTGAGGTCTCAACCCTGCTCTTAATCGCCTTCCGCTTGCTCCACGACCTTCGATATCCTCTACCACCCTTTTCAATAACGAGTACAACTCCCTTCGGGAAAAAGGAGCTGAACGAAACATTTAAAAATCAAACCGGACAGAAGAAGGGCAGGATCATACACCAGGGACCCAGGTCCCGAAAAAGAGCCGTAAACCCTTGTCATGCACGGTTTCAGGGGGAAACAACTTGACACCCAAGACCTTTATCTATAATATAAAAACATACACAATAAAAGGAGCTTACGCATGTTTGAACGATTTACAGACAAGGCCCGAAGGACCATTATTCTTGCCCGGGAAGAAGCGGAAAAGCACCAGCACGAATACCTCGGAACGGAACATATCCTCCTCGGCATCCTTCGCGATGATGAGGGACTTCACAGCAAAATCCTGAAGAATTTAGGGATCAATTTCGATCATCTCCGACTGGAAGTGGAACGAAATCTCCCGAAAGGGACCGACACACTCACGTTCGGAGAGATTCCCTTCACCCCGAAGGCCCGGAAGGTCCTCGAACTGGCCGTGGAGGAGGCCCGCCTTTTAAATCACAACTACGTGGGGACGGAGCATATTCTCCTGGGTCTCGTTCGGGAAGAAGAAGGGATTGCCGGAAATATCCTCCGGGGCATGGGCGCAAGCCTCCTGGGCGCCCGGCAGCAGACCATCAACCTTCTCCATCAGTCTTCGGTTCGATCCAAAACCCCAAAACCGAAAAGCAGCACTCCGGCCCTGGACGAATTCGGGCGGGACTTTACCGATCTGGCCCGCCGGAACGAACTCGATCCGGTCGTCGGCCGGAACGATGAGATTGAGCGGGTCCTCCAGATCTTAAGCCGCCGGACGAAGAACAACCCCGTCCTCATCGGTGAACCGGGTGTCGGCAAAACGGCCATCGTGGAGGGGCTGGCTCAACGGATCGTCAACGGCGACGTCCCGTTGGGACTGACGAACAGGAAGGTAATCGCCCTTGATTTGGGTTCCCTCGTGGCCGGCACCAAGTACCGCGGCCAGTTCGAGGAACGCCTCAAAATCGTCCTCAAGGAGATCGTCTCCTCCAACAATCAGATCATCATCTTCATCGATGAACTCCATACCCTCGTAGGCGCCGGCGCCGCCGAGGGATCGCTGGACGCCTCGAACATGCTGAAACCGGCCCTCGCCCGGGGAGAGATCCAGTGCATCGGCGCCACGACCTTCGACGAGTACCGCAAGTATATCGAGAAAGACGGGGCGCTGGAACGCCGATTCCAGACGATCAACGTGAATGCCCCTTCCGTGGAGGAAACGATCCGGATCATTCAGGGACTTCGAAGCCGTTACGAGGAACATCATAACAGCGTCATTACCGACGATGCGATCGAGGCGGCGGCACGCTATTCCGACCGGTACATCACGAACAAGTTCCTGCCCGACAAGGCCATCGACGTGATCGATGAGGCCGGGTCCCGGTCAAAACTGCAGAAGTTTACTCTCCCCAAGGAGCTGAAGGAGATGCAGAGCCGGATCAAGGAGATCACGGAACAGAAAAACCTCTACATCCATCTTCAGGAATTCGAAAAGGCCGCCCGTTTCCGGGATCAGGAAGACAAGATCAAGGAAGAGTTCAACGCCGCGAAAAAGGCCTGGCGGGAGGAACGGGAATCGAGCAAGTCCCAGGTCGATGCGGAAGATATCGCCTATGTCATCTCCAAGATGACGGGCGTCCCGATCTACAAACTCGCAGAACAGGAAAGCGAAAAGCTTCTCCGGATGGAAGAGGAACTGCACAAGCGGATCGTCGGACAGGATGAAGCCATTGCGGCAATCTCCCGGGCCATTCGCCGTTCCCGGGCCGGCATGAAGAGCCGCAAGAAACCGATCGGGTCCTTTATCTTTCTCGGCCCCACCGGCGTGGGCAAGACCGAACTTGCCCGGGCCCTGGCGGAATTTCTCTTCGACAGTGAGGATGCCCTGATCCGGGTCGATATGTCGGAATACATGGAACGCTTCAGTGTCTCCGGCCTCACCGGCGCACCTCCGGGTTACGTCGGTTACGAAGAGGGAGGGCAGCTCACGGAAAAGGTGAAGCGGCGTCCCTACTCAGTTGTCCTGTTGGACGAGATTGAAAAGGCCCATCCCGACCTTTTCAACATTTTATTGCAGGTCCTCGATGACGGGCGGCTCACCGACAACTACGGCCGGGCCATCGATTTCAACAATACCGTATTGATCATGACCTCCAACCTGGGGACCCGCCAGATCGGCAAGGGGGCTTCCCTCGGATTTCAGCAGGAGGGAGATGCTACCGCCATGGAAAAGATGCGGGAAGAGGTCATGAGCGCAGTCAAGAAGACCTTCAACCCGGAGTTCAGGAACCGAGTTGACGAGATTGTAATATTTCACCCTCTCGACAAGGAGCATATCTCCTCGATCATTGATATCCTGATCCGGCAGCTCAACGAAGAGATCATCGACAAGGGATTCAAGATCATCGTCTCCGATGAAGCCAAAGAATATCTGATCGAAAAAGGATACGAACCTTCCTACGGCGCCCGGCCCCTGAAACGGGCCATTCAGAAATATATCTCCGATCCGATCGCCGACGAGATCCTGAAGGGTCATTTCAAAACGGCCTACGCCATCCGGGTCACCATGAAAGGCGTCGACCTTTGCTTCGAGGGGGTGACCGAGCAACAGCTCACCGAGGTGTAAAAACCTTCCATCATAAAATGATGTCATCCGGAGAGAGGTGTTTCACCTCTCTCTTTTTTTGCAGGAATCATTTGAAATCTCCCCGCAAAAGCGGTATCTTCCAGAGAAAATTTCCAAAAACCGTCACTACCCCGAAAAGCCCAAAGTCATTTTATGAAAACTTCCGCCTTTGACACTGCGCGTATTGTCTTTCTCATTTTTCTCATCCTGGTTACCCCGGACTGTGCCAGGAACCCCGTCAGCCATCATTACGAGATCACCCTGATGAGCAGTGCGGAGGAAGTCACGATCGGCAAGGAACAAAACAAGGCAATCCTGAAGCTCTACAAGAAATATAACGACAAGAAACTTCAGAAGTATATCGATACGATCGGGCAAAAGCTCGTCGCCGTGGCCCATCACCGCCCCTTCAAATATCATTTCACACTCATCGACTCGGGAGAGATCAATGCCTTCGCCATGCCGGGAGGATACGTCTACATCAATCGCGGGATCCTCACGCAGAGCAACTCCGAGGCGGAGGTCGCCTCCGTCATCGGTCATGAAATCGGTCATATCACTGCCCGGCACCATGCCCGCCAACAGGTACGGGCCATGGGACTCTCCATCGGTTCCATGATCGCCACCGTCTTCCTGGGCCAGGCCGGCATCTACCTTCAACGCTACATCGATCTCCTCTTCAGCGGGATTTACCAGAGTTTCGGCCGGCAGGCCGAGCTCCAGGCAGACGAATTAGGCCAGGAATATGCTGCGGCCGCTGGATGGGACCCGAGGGCGGAGACAACGTTTCTCAAGACCCTGGACCGTCTTGAGCACGGACGGGACCGCTCCGTCTTCCACGGGTTCTTCGCCTCCCATCCCGAGACCTACGAACGGATCGAAAAAGCCGAGACCCGGGCCGGCCGGATTCTTGCGTCAGCCCGGAAGCCGCTGAAAACCGGGAGGAAGGATCTCCTGCGCAGGCTCGACGGCATCTCTTACGGGAACCGTCCGGAGCTGGGTGAGTTTGAAGACAGCCTTTACCGTAACGCCAAGTTCGGCATTTCCGTCCGGTTCCCAAAAGACTGGGAAAATTTTTCTTCCGAAGGAATCGTTGTCTCCCGCCGTCCTGATACCAGCGAATTTGTCCAGTTAATTACGGCCCAGCCAAAGAAGAAGCATTACCTGGATCAGCTCACCTCGAAAGAGGACTACTTCATCAAGCTCCGGGAAATGGCGGGGCAGTTTGAAGACAAAAGCGGTTGGCGGCGAAATTCGGAAAGCAGGACCGTCATCAACAAGATCCCCACCTTTGTTACGACCTACCAGCTCCAGAGCGGCCTCGGCCGATTCTATTCCGTACAGGGCCACTTCATCATCGTCGAAAAAAATCTCTTCATTCTCCTGGCTTTCGTACCGGTCGGGCAGGAAAGCCTGGCCGACTACTACTTCCAGAAAGTTTTTCAGTCGGTCCGCCGCCTCAATGAAGCCGAACGGGAGGCGCTGAAACCAAGGATCATCCGGATCCACGAGGTACGGAAAAAGGAAACCTTCGAATCAATCGCACGGGAATATTACGGCTCCGACGATAAGGCCCGGCAGATCGCCGAGTTCAACGGCTATGCCTCCGCCCTTTATCCTGCGCCGGGGGATCTTTTGAAGATCATTGTTCGGAGCAAGGAGGTCCCAAAGAGAGGATCCCCCCGGAATGACGAAAAGGATAAAAAAGAGGAATAATCGCCTGGAAAGAGGGAAAGGGGTCATCAAAGGGGTCAAGTCTGCTCTTGGCTCTTCTCTTGGATGGACGAGGGATTGGATGATGCTTTTTGTTGGCAGAAGAGCCAAGAGCAGACTTGACCCCTTTGACCCTTTTCCACTGTTCGGCCGGCAGGTTTATTCCGTGCGGCGATCCTTGAAGTAGTTGCTCCCCTTCTTTCCTTTGACGAACTTTTTAACCTCGGCGGCAATGGCGCTGATCTCGCCGAAATGGGCAAAGACGCGTCGCTCGTTGGTCACCACGGCGATGGAGAGGGACATGATCGGAAAGGTGGCGGGGTTCCCCTGCCGGTCGACGGTCTCGATCTTCCGTTTCATCCGGTCCTCTTCGTCATAGAACGTGGTGACGATGAGATCGAAGTTCTTCAGGATCTCTTCGCAGACGCAGTCAACGGAGTCAGGCGGAACGAGAAAGACAAAGTCATCCCCGCCCACATGACCGACAAAGCTCCCTTCGGGCGTATGCTCGCGAACCCCGTTGGTAATCACCCTGGCCGTCATCCGGATCACCTCATCTCCCCGTGAAAACCCGTATTTGTCATTGAAGGCCTTGAAATAATCGAGATCGGCGTATCCGACGGCGAAGGGGAGATTCCCATCGAGGTAGCGCTGGACTTCTTTCAGAATCGACTGGTTGCCCGGCAGCCGGGTCAAGGGGTTTGCATCGAGGGACCGGGAGATCCGGGAGAAGGCAAGGGAGACCCGCATGAGAACCTCTTCCGACTTGAAGGGCTTGACCAGAACGTCGTCGGCCTGCACCTCGCTCCAGTCGATCCCGGCGGGATCGGCACCTTCCGAAAGCATCAGAAGAAGGGGAAGATGACCGAAGATATTTTCCTTCTTGAGTTCCCGGCAGACTCCATCGCCGCCGAGACCGGGAAGATCCCGGGCGATCAGGATCAGGTCGGGCGGTTCCGAATAGATGAGATCGAGGGCTTCATTCCCGTCCCCCGAGGAATAAGTCCGATATCCCGCCCCGTTCAGCAGATGCTGCAGCGTTGCAATGATCCCCGGTTCCTGATCGACAATGAGGACGCGTCTTGCCGGGCTCTTCTCCATGAAGGCACCTTCCTCAAGATCAGACTTCGAGGGAAAATTCGGAAAGGGAGTCCATATCCTCTTCCAGTTCCTGCAGCACGGTCTCAACGAATCTCAGATCGACGCCGAGAATGGAAAAGGTCCGGGAATCGAGCGGAGGCACAAAGGGGCTTCCGCTCTCGCCGAAGCCGACGGCCTGGATCAGGAGATCGGCTAAATGGACCATGGCGGCACGGCGGCGGTAATTCCGTGCCCGCGAAGGTTCGTGATGACAGGTCATCGGCTCGGCGATGTTCTCCGGCAGATTCCACTTGGCGGCTACCCAACGGGCGATCCCGGCATGATCGATCCCGACCATCCGTTCCTCCACCTCGCGCATGTAGAGTCCTTCCTCCCGTGCGGTCCGCAGGATGGCCTCAAAATCCTCCGGGAGGGTAACCTTGATCATCACCTTGCCGATATCATGCAGCAGACCTGCAATAAAGACCTCCTCACTGTCGGTTTCATCCAGTTTTCGGCCGATGATCCCGGCGACGGTGGCACACCCGAGGGAATGTTCCCAAAGCCCCACCATGGCCCGGCTCATCATGTCGAAGACCGAAGCAGAGATGAGCATCCCCTTAATGACGTTGAATCCTAAAAGCACCAGAGCATGGCTAACCGAAGAGATCCGGCCGGGAAATCCGTAGAAGGGGGAGTTCACCAGTTTCAGGACCTTGGCGGAGAGAACCTGATCGTGCGAGATAATCCTGCCTAATTTTTCCGTGGAGACATGGGGATCGTGGATCATGGAGGTGATCTTCGAGACGACCCCCGGCAGGGTCGGAATATTTTTCACCTCTTCGATCTTCGATCGAAGGGCCTGCGTTTCGCCACCCATCTATTCCCCTTCTTCTCCGTAGCGGATTCTCAGGTTCCGGGCCACCATTTCCTTGATTTGAGACATTGTCCGGTCGGAAACCGTCCGGGCAAACCGATGATCCATTTCACTGAGCAGCTCCCCGAAAGGCTTCTCCCCCTCTACCGCCACCGGCCGCCCTTCCACGGAGAGGAAGGCGATTCCGGCATTTTCGAAACGGAGCAGGATCGAGTCCGTCAGTTCCGTCCCCTCCTTGCACAGGGTCATCCCCCGCTCGTTTTCCACCCTCTTTGCCAGAACCATCCCCGGCGCCGCCTGTTCCCGTCTGATTCTCTGCATATCCTTTCCATCGGCATCTTGCCGAAAAAACTTGAGCCGGAACCGGGGCCGTCATCCGACTGTCGGGGGCGGCAATCATTGACGAACCCGGCAAGATTTACCGTCCCACATACAACACAAACCATAAACTTTTCAATGGGTTAAGAAATACCATGGTTGGCATTTAACTTGCAGATGATTACTATGATCATTTCTATCGAAATACCGGTCCTTGCGGAACATCCTGCCGCCGGGATGAATCTATCCAACAAGGAAGGTCCCATGACAGAAAATTCGAACACCTGCCAATACGTATCTCCCGCCTCAACGATATCACTTCACCAAAAAAAGAGGGAAGAACGCATACGACAGGGAGAAGCCCTGTTCCAAGAGGGAAAGATCGGTGAGGCAAAGGCACTTTTCGAAACGCTCCAGGTCGAATACCCGGACGATTCGGAGATCCTCAACAATCTTGGGGTCCTCGCCTGCGAAGAAGGAAAATTAGAAGAGGGGATCGGGTATTTCGAAAAATGCATGGCCATCGCCCCCTCGAATCCCGATACGATCGAAAATATACGTTCTCTAAAAGAGGCTATCGCCTCTATGGAGCAACCTGAAATTGACGGGAAAAATACAACAGCGGCCGAGACAACGACGAAAGAGCCGATCCTGATCGTCATGGAAGAGGGGATCGGAAACATGATCATGCTGACACCGGCGATTCGGGCCATAAAAAAAGTCCGGCCCGATCTTCCGATCCATATCCTCGGCCGGTACCCTGCCCTTGAAGTCATAGAAGGATGGGACCTGGTTGACCGGATCCTGACGGAACCGGATGAAATTATTTATGAGACCGTATTCTACACAATCTGGTCACAAAAAAACCGGGAGCACCATGGAAAATATCTTCATGCACATTGCAGGCAGGAAGGAACAATTGCCTACAATGATCCTACTCTCCATGAATCGGAATACCATATGGAGATCGCCCGTCATTTCGGCTACACCGGCCCCTTACCGGAACCTTTCTGTCCTGTTTCCGAGGTCGCATACCCCTTTCCTGAAGAAAAACCGGTGATCGGCCTGGCCGACACCTATCTTTCGAACGGTGCCTGGAACCGAAAAAGCTGGCCCCACTACCGACCCCTTGCCGCCGAACTGATCCGTCAGGGGTTCTCCGTTGCCCTTTTCGGCGGGAAGGACGAAGCGGACCGTTTTCGCCCCGAGGAATGGCCCGAAGGGATCATCGACCTTCAGGGGAAGTACACCGTGGCAGAATCCGCCCAACTCATGAAAGCATGCAGCATAATTGTTGTCAACGACAGCGGCCCCGCCCATATGGCCGCCGCCGTCGGCGCCCGAACCGTTACCCTTTTCGGCGCCACACGGATCGACAAAAACAGACCGCTGGGGCCACATGTGAAAGTCATGACGGGAAACCTTACTTGTAGTCCCTGTCAGTATACCCCCGCATGGCAGAAATGCCACGACTGGAAGTGCATGGAGTCCATTACTACCGAACAGATACTACATGTGATCAAAGAGACCGCCGCCCGGCCCGGACAGAAAAAAACGGCCGACATCCTCATCGTGGGCGTTACCGACCGCCCGGAATCGACGAATACCGCCATGCAAAAAGGATTTGAGACGCTCGGCTACAGCGTGGACACCTACAACTACCGGACGCGGGCCGCCGAACTCGGCTCCTTTGAAAGGATGAATCAGGACTTTCTCACCTTTTTGGAAGGCAAATCCTATGGCTTGATCCTTTTTTCCAAAATCAACGGCATGGCCCCCTCCTGCCTTACCGCCGCTCGGCGGCACGGCAGGACATGGTACTGGTTTATGGACGGGATTGATGCCGCCCGGGCCCTTGGTGCCGACCGCTACGCCGCCTGTACCGACTTCGCCAGCGCCACCTGCCGAGAAGTCACCCACTATTTTACTCCTGCCAATCCACGCTCCTTCCAAATCGTCGAGGGATTCGACCCGGAACTGCTGTCTCCGATGAAAGAAGAAAAGAAGTATGACGTCATTTTTATCGGCAACGCCACGGAAAAACGAATCCGCTCCATCGAAGCGATCCAAAAGATTGTCCCCGTCACTCTTTTCGGAAAGGGATGGCCCGGAAACTTGTCCGCGAACCCCCCAGTCTTCGGAAAAGATTTCCGCAAGATCATCAGCCAATCGAAAATCATTCTCAACCTGGTTCACTCCGACATTTTCTCCGACCGGGTGATTCATACACTCGCCTGCGGGGGATTTCTCCTCTCCGAATATTGCCCCGACCTGGAACAGCACTTCCGAAAAGGGAAAGACCTCGAATGGTATCGCGACATGGAGGAATTCCAGACCCTGATCTCCCATTACCTCCCCGATACGGCAGCGAGAAAAACCGTTGCCCAGGAAGGGTATGAGACGGTACGTGACGGTTATCCCTGGGAGCGGGTCTGCACACGGGTGGCCAATCTCGGCGGATTGCATCGGCAATCTTCCGGACAAGCACTACAGCCCCCCTCCCCTGCACCATCCGGTCGAACCAGCCACAAGGAAAAAGTCCTCCTCGTCTCCTGGCATGGCCTGGGCGACAACGTGATGCTGACACCGGCCCTACGGAAATTCAAGGAGAGGAACCCGGAGACGGAGATCACCCTTCTGGGTCTCAAGCGGTTCGGCAAGACTCTCCGGGAACTCTTAAGCGGACTCCCCTTTATCGACGAAATCCTCCCGATCCTCCCCGATGCATGGAACGACTTTACGGACTACGGCGGCGGAGTTCAGGCCGTCTGCGCCGAGGCCGAATCCTACGCAAAGGAGAACGGATTCGACCGGATGATCCTGCTTCCCACGGAGCGAAAACCGGGATATCGCCTCCATAAGATCTTCCGTTTTGCCGAAGAGCTGGGAGTCGATTTCGAAAAATTAGAGGAATTGCAGACAATCCTTACCGTCGCAAAAGAAGCCCGAGAAAAAGCCGACTCTTTTCTGAGAGGTCTGCCGAAACCGGTGGTGGTTCTTCACACCAAGGCGGGCAACAGCCCCAAGACCCTGAATCCGGATCAGGTCGAAGAGGTGCTCCGCCGCTTCCCCGACGGCACAATCCTCGAATTTGGAAGAAAGAGTAACGAACGGTCCGTCATGATCCCGGAAAATGATATGGAATTCTCCAAAGCCCTGATCCAACGAGCAGACCGGATCGTTGCCATTGACTCCGTTGTCATGCACATTGCAGGAGCTCTGTGCCGCCCCCTGACGGCAATCTTTACAACAACTCCCGTTCAGCAGGCTGTACCGATTACCATGCCTGTTGAAATCGTGGGAGAAGTGAACGAACGAACCCGCATCGACCAATGGTCCCACCTTTTGGATGAAATTCTGCGAACCTATCCGTCAGGAGAAGGCAAATCTCCGGAGCAAAGGAATACAAATTCACCTCTCCGATTCTCACGGATCGTGATCACCGGCGCCGGCCACAGCGGCACCAACTGGATCACCGAAATTGTTCGTTCCTCCGGACGATACCAGTTTACCGAATACATGGAAGACCGGGAACTCTTTCGCCACAAGGAACTCCCCACGGGTTACGGGACACAACTTGCCACGGAGAATCCAGGCTTTCACTGGAAAAATCTGAAGACACTTCTCGACCGTTACAAGGATTTGGCCGTAATTCTGATCACACGCCACCCCATCGACACCTGCCTTTCGAAAATTGTCCGGGGACAACTCAAGGGCGGGGATGGCCCGGTTGAAAATATATGGGATTACTCCTGGGATAGTACCCTGAAAGGATCCGTCAAATCGATTGAAGGGATGTATGACATTCTCGTTCGTCTGCAACAGGAATACCCCGACCGGGTGCATCGATTGACCCTGGAAGATCTCATTACCCAGAGAGAGACGGAAATAGACCGCATCTGCTCCTTCCTTCAGATCCTCAGGACAGAGGCCATGACAGAGGCCTATCGGAACATCCGGAACGTACATCAACAAAAACGTTGCGGAAAAGCCGTTGATGGCGGCCAAATAAATCTTTATCGTAATTTGCAGGAAGCCTTTGGCGGTTTCTTCCATGACAAGAAAGAACTGGTTGCCTTTCTCTGTAGAGAGTTACAACCCATTTCCGAGGCCCTTGGATACGAAGTAATAGATCCCTGCAAGACCGGCATCCGTCGAGACACCCGAACCTCGACATCCATTGTGCAGCCTCCGTCAGAGGTCCACAGGAGCTTGCCGTTCGAGGGCTCTACACCTTCGGCATTGCCTGTTTGAGAAAACAAAGATGAGTGCCATTATATTTTATACTCACAGCACCCCCTTCCATCCGGGGACGATCCTCACCCGGGGACTGGGAGGATCGGAGAGCGCCCTGATTCACATGGCCCGGGAACTGGCCCGGATCGGCCACAGCATCCATGTCTTCTGCAACTGCGACGCGCCGGGGACCTACGACAAAGTGATCTATCAAAACATCTCGGAGCTCCCTGCCTTCTTTCAACTTTCCCGTCCCGACCTTTTCGTATCGCTTCGGATTCCTCAGGTCCTGGCCGAACCGATCCCGGCACAGCTCAAATGGCTCTGGGCCGAGGACAGCTTCGATCAGCCCCATATCCAGTGCCTCATGGACCCTTCGCTGGTGCGGAAGATCGACCGGGTCGTCACGGTCAGCCGCTGGCAGGCCGAAACCTACCGACGTCATTTCCGGATCAACGATGAAAAGTTTTACATCAGCCGGAACGGTTTTCACTCCCCCTTCTATGAAGGCCCCTGTACAGACGAACGTCCGCCACGACTGGTCTATTCAAGCACCCCTTTTCGAGGACTCGACGTCCTGCTGAATCTCTTCCCTGAAATCCGGAATGCGGTCCCCGATGCGGAACTTTATATTTACAGCAGTATGGCCGTCTACGGAGTCAATCGTGAAGAAGATGAAAAGGAGTATGGAGAACTCTACCGGAAGGCGGAGCAGCCCGGCGTCCGGCTGATCGGCACGGTTCCCCAGGATCGGTTGGCAAAGGAACTGATGCAATCGGCCCTCCTGGCCTACCCGAACCATTTTGCCGAGACCTCCTGCATCGCCGCCATCGAGGCACAGGCGGCGGGAGTGCCGGTCGTCACCACAGCACTGGGGGGACTCAACGAAACGGTCCGGCAGGGCGAAACGGGGATTCTCATCCCCGGAGACAGCCGGACGGAGAAATACGGAAAACAATTCATCGGAGAAATCGTCTCTTTTCTTCAAGACCGTGAGAAATGGAGAACATTCAGTCAACGCGCCCGGAGGCGGGCCTTTTCCGAATATCGATGGGAGGTGATTGCGAAGGAGTGGAGCCATGAATTAGACAGGGAACTGTCTGCACACAAAGCAAAGCAGGCGGGGATAGGAAATATCGGTGGTTCGAAAGACTCTATCTCCGCCTGCCGAAATGAAATTGCAAGGCATCCCGATCATCCCGAGCCCTATCACCGCCTCGGCCTCCTCTACCGGAAGGCGGGGGAACCGGAGAAGGCCCTCGCCGCCTTCCGGGAGGCAATTTCCCACTACGTTCTCTATGACGACGCCTACGAAAACTACCGGGCCACGGCGGAGGAACTCGGCATCACACTGCAACGGGATAATCTGGATATCGTTTTTTATACCGTGGGGAACTTCACCCCCGCCGACCTGGGGGTCCGGGCCGTAGGCGGCAGTGAAACAGCCCTGATGTCCATGGCGCGGGAGCTTGCCCGTCTCGGAAGGGGGGTCATCGTCTACAACGGTACGCAGGAGGTCTCGGTCCATGAAGGAGTGGAATACCGGAACCTTGCCGACTTCTTCCTTCTGAACCGATGGAACAGGATCCCTGTCTTCATCTCTTCCCGGGTCCCCATGCCGTTCCGGGCCGGGGTCAATGCCGAGCGGAAGATCTTCTGGGTCCATGATGACTGCCAGGCCGAATATATCCGGAAGGAGAATCTCGGAGACCTTCCAGCCGACGAAATCCTCACCGTCAGCCGCTGGCAGGCGGAGACCTATGCCGAGCACTTCCGGGTTCCCCGTCACCGGTTCACGATCTCCCGTAACGGGATCGACCTCTTCCTCTTTCCGACCGGAGAATATCCCCGTGACCGGAACCGGCTCCTCTATATCAGCCGCCCCGACCGGGGCCTTTCCATCCTGCTTGATCTCTTCCCGAAAATTCGGGAGCAGGCGCCGGAAGCGGAACTCCACATCTTCACCTATACCCAGGCGCAGGATCTCGAAAGTGACCCGGAGATGCAGCCGATCCTCCCGAAGCTGGATCAGCCCGGCGTCGTGCTGCGAGGCTGCGTTCCGAAGGAAGCTCTCTATAACGAACTCAAAAAGGCACGGCTTCTTCTCTACCCTTCGATCTGGCGAGAAACCTCCTGTATCGCGGTTTTAGAAGCCCAGGCCGCCGGACTCCCGATCGTCACAACCCCCCTGGCGGCCCTGCCGGAATCGGTGGCCGGAGGGGTCTTCGTCCCCGGCAACCCCAATTCCACCTTTTACCGGGACCGGTTCGTTGAGGAGACCCTTCGACTGATGCGGGACGACACCTCATGGCGGGAACTCTCGGAACGGGGACGGGCCTTCATCAGAAGGCATCACACCTGGGCGAAGATCGCCTCCGAATGGGATACCTACCTGAGATGTTCGACAACCCGGCCCCTGCTTTCTCTCTGCATGATCGTGAAAAACGAAGAGGAGGTACTGGGAAGATGCCTGAAAAGCGTCGCCGAGGTCGTTGACGAGATCGTCATCGTCGATACGGGGTCGGAGGACAACACCTGCGACATCGCCGCCTCCTTCGGCGCCCGGATCATTCGCCATAACTGGAAAGATGACTTCAGCGAGGCCCGGAACCTCTCCCTCGACTATGCCCGGGGGAAATGGATCCTCGTCCTTGATGCCGACGAAATCATTGCACCCGGAGATCTTGAAAAGATTATAGAGACGATTCAAAACCCCGAGGTCTCCGCCTGTTCCATGATACAGAGATCCTACACCGACGATGCGACGCTCCTGCACTGGAAAAAGAACGACGGACGATACGACGAGAGCAGGAAATTTTCAGGCTATATTGAATCCGAATTGATCCGCCTCTTCCGTCGCCGTCCGGAAATTCGGTTTCGGGACCGTATCCACGAACTCGTCGAGCCCTCCATTGCGGAAGCCGGTCTTCCCGTAGAACGCCTGGCAATTCCGATTCATCACTTCGGGAAGGTCCGGGACGATGACCGGGGAATCATCAAAGGAGCACTCTACCGTGAATTGGGAGAAATCAAGATGAAAGAAAGACCGGACGACCCCAGGGCCGCATTCGAACTGGCCGCACAGATGATCTCATTGAAAGAGTTCGCCAAAGCGATTCCCCTCCTGGAAGAACTGGTCCGACTCAAACCGGACTCCGCCAAGCCTTATCTCCTTCTCGGAACCGCACTGATGGAACTCGGCCGAAACAAAGAAGCACAAAAGAGGTGCGAAGAAGCCTGCCGGATAGAGCCGGAAAGCGCTGACTGCACCTATAACCTCGGCGTCGTCCATCAAAGACTGGAGCAGCACACAAAGGCCATCGATCTGTTCCGAAAGGCCATTCACCTCCAATCCGGTCACTTCCTCGCCTACTGGAGTCTCGGCTTCTCCGAACTGATCACCGGGGATTCCGGGAATGCGGAAGGACACCTCAAAGAATCAATATCTATCAATCCCCGTTTCGCCTCATCAAGAAACGACTTGGCCGTTCTCTATGCAAGAACGGGACGGATGGAACTTGCATGCAGAGAGTTGGAAACCATTCTCGACTTTGAGCCGGGCAATGAACAGGCCAGGCAAAATCTGGAGATCGCCCGCGCCGGGCTCCATGAATCCACCGGTCCAGCGATACGGCAGAACGGGAAGATCTCTCTTGCCGTGATCGTTAAGAACGGAGAACAGGGCCTCCCCCGCTGTCTCGACTCGGTCAAGGATTTCCTGGATGAGATCGTCATTGTCGATACCGGGTCGGAAGACAAAACCGTTGAAATCGCACGCCGCTACACCGACCGGGTCTACTTACACCCCTGGTCGGACGATTTCAGCGAAGCACGAAATGTATCCATCAATCATGCATCGTCGGAGTGGATTCTGGTCCTTGATGCCGATGAATGGTTCCGCCCGGAAGAGGCCGGAAAACTCCGGGAAATCGTTTCCCGTGCGGAAAGCACAATCACACACTTCTATCTTGACCGGTGGAACCTTGGGGCCGATGGTCAGACCGGTACCGTCATGAGCCTCCCCCGTCTATTTCGGAACCATCTCGCCGGCCGATTCGAGGGAAGGATCCACGAGCAGCTCGTGATCGGGGGGAAGGGGATCCATTGCGGCCTGCACTTCCTGCACGACGGCTACGGACGGGGGGATGACCGGGAACGGGAGAAATATCTTCGCAACTGCCGGATGATCGAACGGGAGATCAACGCCGACCCGGAGAATCCTTTTCATTACCATAACCTCTGTCTCTCCCTGAAGGCCCTCGGAGAAGAAGAAAAAGCGATTGACGCCGGGCATCGGGCCGTTGATCTGGCACGCGCACAGGGGGTACGGCCCCGTTACCTGGTGCAGACCTGCTATGCAGCGGCAACGCACCACTATCTGAAAGGGGAGATGGAAGCCGCCCGGACCTTCGCCGAATCCGCCCGGACCTTCGCCCCCGACCATCCCGACGGATGGTACCTCCTAACCCTGATCGCCGCCGACCAGGGTCCATGGGACGAGTGTATCCGGACGGGAAAACAATTCCTGACCGTTGTGGAAAAACGAAAGGACGGGGCGGTCATAGAACCGGTTCCCGTTTACACCCAGGAACGGGCCCATAACGTCATGGCCATGATCGGCGGGGCCTTCTACCGCCTGGGTAATCCTGCGGAAGGGGATGCCTGGCTGATCCGGGCGATCGAAAGCGGCCGGAAAGATCTTGATTTTATCCGTTCCATCGAGATCTTTTATGACGCGATCGGAGAAACGGAGAAGGCCGGCGTCATCCGGGACGGAATCACCCCCCCGAAAAACGAAGGCAAGAACAGACAAAAAAGCCCGAACCTCTCCCTCTGCATGATCGTGAAAAACGAAGAAGAGATGCTTGCCGGATGCCTGGAGAGCGTGCAGGGACTGGTCGATGAGATCATCATCATTGACACGGGATCCACGGACAAGACCGTTGAGATCGCACGCCGCTATACCGAAAAGATCTTCTCCCATCCCTGGGCCGATGATTTCAGCAAGGCCCGAAACGTATCCATCCATCATGCCACGGGGGAATGGATCCTCGTTCTCGATGCCGATGAAAAGATCTCCGCCAAAGACCATGCGAAAATTCGGGAGGCGCTGAACACCCCCGGCGCCATGGCCTTTGATCTGATTCAACGAAACTACACCCATGACCGGGATGCCTTCGGGTGGCGGCAGAACCGTGGCGCGTATGAAGAAGAAGGAGCCTTTCCCGGTCATTTCGATGTTTCCCTCACCCGCCTGTTCCGGAGAAATCCGAAAATTCGTTTCGTCCATCGGGTCCACGAACGGGTGGAAGAGTCTCTCGATGCAGCGAGCATCCCCCATCCCCTTCTTTCCGTCCCGATCCATCACTTCGGTAAGACCCGAGGAAATGAATTTCTCCACCGGAAACTGGAATACTACCTACATCTGGCCCGGGAAAAACAGAAAGAAGATCCGGCGGACAGCCGGGCCGGTTATGAGATTGGCGGAACCCTTGTCGAACTCGGACGAACGGAGGAAGCCCTGCCATATCTGGAAAGAGCCTGCCGAATCGACCCGGACTTCCGGGAGGCACGGATTCTTCTCGGGATCACCCTGTACCAGTTGGAATCCTATGAAAGAGCCGAACAGGTTTTTGCATCTCTCCCTCCCGGGCAGGAGGATCTTCCCCTTCTGCGGCTCCGGGGTATTGTCTCTCTGCGGCTGCAAAAGGGGGACGCTGCAGAACGGGCCTTTCGTTCCGCGCTGCGTCACGACCCGAAGAACGAAAGCTGCCGGATCGGACTGGCACAGGCAGAAGTCCTTCAGGGAAAGCTGGAGGACGCCGTTACAACCCTGGAGATTGCCCTCCGGGACCATCCGAACTCTCCCCAAGCCCTGAACGATCGGGGCTGTCTCGCCCTTGTGAAAGGAAACCGGCAGGAAGCGGAACGGTTCTTCCGGAATGCCCTCAACGCCGACCCCGGCTACCGGGACGCTGCGGTCAACCTTGATCGGTGCGCCGCCCCTGCCGGAACGGAAGCGGCCGAGATACCGAAGCTCTCCGTCTGCATGATGGTGAAAAATGAAGAAGAGAAGCTCCCTCGTTGTCTCGATTCGATCCGGGGATATGTGGATGAACTGGTCATCGTCGACACCGGCTCCACGGACAGAACGGTGGAGATCGCCCGACGCTACACGGACAAGATCTACTTCCATCCCTGGGAGGGAGATTTTTCGAAGGCACGAAACCAAGCCCTTCAATATGCCGCCGGGGACTGGATCCTTCAGCTCGATGCCGATGAAGTGGTCGATGCCGCCGATGCTCCACGTCTGAAAACCGTAATTCAGGAGGTTCCGGAAGAGATCACGCACCAGGATGTGGAAATTCTCAACTACGACAGCGAAGGGATCGTCAACGCGACCATTCATTATCCCCGCCTCTTCCGGAACGGCATGGGCTTTCACTACGAAGGAATCGTCCACAACCAGATCCGGATTGAGGGCCGGAGAATCTCCTCAGGAATCCGGATCCACCACTACGGCTATGCCCTTTCTCCCGGGAAGATGGAGGCAAAGCGGGACCGGACGATCGAGTTGCTGCAAAAGCAGATCGCCGCCGACCCCGAAAATCCCTGGCCCCACCATAATCTTTGTCTCTCCTTTTCCATGGCGAAGATGAATGCGAAAGCGGTCGAGGCCGGAGAAGAGGCGTATCGGCTGGCCCGACAGCAAGGAATCTTTCCGCCCTGGCTCTATTATGGACGCTACGTGGTCGCCGCCACACTCTGTGCCGATGGGGACTACGACCGGGCCATCGCGGTTGCACGGGAGTGCATGGAACAAAACCCGGAGCATCTCGACTCCTGTTATTTGATCATGCTCGCAGCCTACCAGATCGACGATTTTCCAACCGTCCGGGAGATGGGAGACCGCTATCTCAGGCTTCTGGAAAAATATTCCAGAGAGGGAATCCCCGCCGACGTTCCTCTTGGAACCCTCGAGTTCAAACCCAGGGCTCTAAAGATGCTCGGTCATGCCTCTTTTGCCCTGGGAGAAAAAGAAAGAGCCGCCCGGCTGTTTCAGGACTACCTTCAAGAAGATATGAAGAACCCCATCCGTTATCGGGAGATCGGGCTCTTCTACCACGGACAGGGCGAAACGGAAACCGCCCGGGGCCACTATGAGAAGCATCTCACCCTCGACCCGGAAGACACGTATATTCTGAAAGCCGTTGCCGATTGTCTCACCCGGGAAGGAGATGGCAACAACGCTTCAGCATACTACCAAAAGGCACTGGACCTTGACCCGTCGGACAAGGAGGCTGAATACCTTCTGGAACAGATCCGGACACCGGCAGGCATGTAAAACAATAAACCGATCCCTTCCCCTTCAGACAACAGGGAATAAGGGAGTCCCGGCCTGAATCGTTTTCCTTCATGGATAAAAAATATAAGGAAACCATGCGTTCTCCGTTGCTCAGCACCTGCATGATCGTCCGAGATGAAGAAGATTGCCTCGAACGGTGCCTTGCATCCATCCGACCGTTTACCGATGAACTGATCCTCGTCGACACCGGTTCAACCGATGGAACCGTTACCATTGCCGAAAGATACGCGGACCGGCTGATTCACCACCCGTGGGAAGATGATTTTTCCGCCGCACGGAACCGCTCGATCGAAAGGGCGGCGGGTGACTGGATCTTTTACCTCGACGCCGACGAAGAACTTTTTTTCAACGACGGACCGAAACTCCGAAAAATGCTCTCGGAAATCCGGAAGAATGTGGATCATCTTCTCCTGAGTATCCGCAACCTGGACGGTGCCGGCGGAATTCTTTCCGAATTTCCGGCCCTGCGGATTTTTCGGAACGGCCGCGGGATCCATTTCTCCGGTATCGTCCATAACCAGGTGATCTGCAACGGAGAAGGAAGAACATTCCCGGTTACACTCCTCCACTACGGGTATGCACTCTCCCCGAAGAAAATGGAGGCAAAGTTTCAACGAACCCTTTCCCTCACAAAAAAACAGATTCGGCAGGAACCGTCAAGCCCTCTTCCGCTCCACAACCTCACACTCTCTCTGCTGAATCACGGAGACCATGCCGAGGCGCTGGAAAGCGGCCTGCAGGGACTTCGACTCTTTGAACAGCTCTCCGCTCCCTACCCGCCCCTATTTTCGAACCTGATTTACCTGACCGCACGGGCCGCCCTCGCCGACGGCAGGTACGACTTGGCTGCATCTGTTTGCATGGAGGGATTGAAGAGCCGTCCGGATCATCTCGACCTCTTTTGGGTTCTGGCCATGTCTTCTTATTACGAGAAGCAATACCGGGAAACCCTGGAGTGGAGCAAAAAATTCCGGCAAGCCGTCAGGGCCTACCGGGAACACCGTTGCAGCGAGCTCCCGGTCAACACCATCGGCCGGATCGCACCGCTTCTGATCACGGCCGGATATGCCGCAGCGCACCTGGGCTGCGAACCGGAGGCACAGCGTTTCATGGAAGAAGGGCTTGCCGAAGGGAAATGGGATCCGGAACTCGGTATCAAGATTCTCAACTTCTGCAACATACATCAAAAAAGAGAACTCGGGGAGACGATCCTGCAGCAACTTCTACACCGGCATCCCGACCACGCGGAACTGCATCGATTCCGTGCCGTATTCTCCTTGTCTGACGAAACGGTCAGCACTCCCTCGATTGCATCCTCCCCCTCGCCTCCTCAAAAAGTCCTGATTATCAACCTCTGCGAGTTGGGAGACCTGATCCAGGCGACACCGGTGATTGAAGAGATTACCTTCCGGGGAGGGGCCGTTACACTCCTTGTCCGGGAGGACCTCACGGAAACCGCCCTGCATCTGCCCCAAGTATCACGAATCGTCACATTCGATACAAGTACCTGGATCGGAGGAGGCAGGACGGCGTTTGTTCCCGAAAATGAGATCCGTGACCAGATCGGCGGACTTCTGGATGAGCCTTTTGATCTGATCCTCAATATGACGTACACCCGGCTCGGGGCACGGATCGCGCGGATGAGCCGAGGAAAGCAAAAAAAAGGGATGGTTCAGGCGGAAGGAAACCGGATCCGGATCCGGGGGGCTTCGATCCGCTATCTCAGACAGATGCTCGCTCATCGGAAGTTAAACACCCTTCATGTCGTCGACCTTCACCGGCTGATCCTCCGGCACCCCCTGCAAAGAAGAGAACTCTCCTTTCAGGTCTCCGAAGAAGAGTGGACGGAGGCCATGGAGATTCTCCAGGCTGCCGGCATCACACCGGAGACACCGCTCATCGGGATTCAGATCGGTGCAAGGGAGGTCCGGAAACAATGGCCGGCGGAATCCTTCACCCGGCTCGCAGAAATGATCTCGGCAGAGCAGAAGGAAAAAGTCCTCCTCTTCGGTGTCTCTTCGGAGACCCCTCTCGCAGAGAGGATCAAGGCAATCGCACCAGGCCGGATCGTCAACCTCGCCGGAAAGACGCGGATCGGCCATCTCGCAGCTCTCCTCTCCCGATGCCGTCTCCTCATCAGCAACGATACCGGTACCTCCCATCTGGCAGCGGCCGTCGGAACCAGGGTCCTCTCTCTGCATATGGGGCATGTCTGGTTCCGGGAGACTTCTCCCTACGGCGAAGGACATGCGGCCATGCAGGCAGACTGTCCGTGCGCTCCCTGTAGCTTGAGAACACCTTGTTCCGACATGCGCTGCCGGAGAATCCTGACACCCTCGGCCGTCCACCATACCCTCCGGTACATACTCAACAGGACACCGATACCGGACGATGATACGTTTCGGAATATCAAGGTGCATGAATCGTATTTCGGCGACGGCAATTTCCTGAGCCACCGTCCATTGCTCCACCGTTCGGAAACACTTGAAGACCGTTTTCGAGAGATCTACGACCAATTCTGGAAAAAAAGGTTGAATGGATTGCCGCAAGGTACAAAGGTATTTCCGGCCTCTTCCGGAATCCCCGGAAGGGAGAAAATGGACCGCTTGATTGCGGATCTGACAATGCTCAAAGGGTGGATGGAAGAGGCACGGAGCCTGGCCTCAACTCTCTTCATCCAATCCCGTGAAGGAAAAGGGATTGTCCAGGGGGCACGCCGCTTCAAGGAACTTCATACGGCAATTCTTGAACAGGGCCGCCGAACCCCGCTCCTTCGGCCATTGACGGAATTCTACAATACCGGTCAGCAGCAAATCGAGGCAAGGGACTTCCCTTCGGTCATGCAAGCCTTTGCCACAGTGCTGGATAGTGGATGTAACCTTTTGAAAGAACTGGAAGAAATATTCTCGGTGTACCGATTTGCAGATCCCGTAAGCAAATCACCCGAATGAACGATAGCACGCATCAAGAGAACCCGGTTTCCCTGAAAACAAGCCGGTTTCAGGAATAGATTGAAAAGAATCTAAAGTCTTCCCCCTCACCTGCCGATAGGTTCAGCAGATGGAAAGCAATCACTCCGACGCTGTATGAGTGATGAAATCTTCTGGACGAAGGAGGTGAGAAGACAGTGAAATGGGAGTCGGTCCCCCCCCTGACGTTCCCGGGGTAAATCAGGAGCCGCCACAAGACCGGCAGGGATGCCGAAAAAACAATTTCTCAAGGGAGGCCCCCTTTGAGAAATCCCCATTTTCCAAGGAGGAAAAATCATGGGACTGAGAATTCAGAATAATATTGCAGCATTAAATGCACACCGCCACTTGACGATTACGGACAATGCTCTGTCCAAGTCGCTGGAACGTCTCTCCTCCGGTTATCGGATCAACCGGGCCGCAGACGACGCCGCAGGCCTCGCCGTGTCGGAAGGACTGCGTGCCGACATCAAGAGTTACCAGGTAGCCTCCCGGAATACGTCGGAGGCGAATTCCCTCCTGCAGGTCGCTGAAGGGGCGCTGGACCAGATCGGGAACATGCTGACCCGCCTGAAGGAACTGGCCACACAGGCGGCTTCGGACAACACGAGTTCCTCCAACCGGGACAAGCTGAATTCCGAAGCCACCCAGTTGAAGAACGAAATCGACCGGATCGCGGATTCCACCAATTATGCCGGCACCAAGCTGATCGACGGCTCCTTTAACGGCGCCTCCACCCTGAGTACGAATGATGCCGGTTCCATCGCCGCCATCGCCAATGTTTACGATATGTCCGTTTCAGACGCCTCAGCGGGAACTTACACCATCACGGCTTCCGGCTCCAACCTGACCCTCACCAGTGGAGGCATCTCCCAGACCGTGACAATAACCACGGCCGGAACAGCGAATTTTTCGACCTTCGACATCTCCTTCAAAACCACGTCGGCGGCAAGTACGACGGCAATCGCCGCCGCTTTCACCGCCATGGGCACCATGACCATCTCTGCCGGATCCGGATCGACCTTCCAGGTCGGCGCCGGCAACACTTCCCAGGATAGGATCACATTCTCCATCGGTGACGCCAATACGGCAGTTCTGGGAAGTGCCTCGTCAAGTTACCTGACCGATGTCGACCTGACGACGGGAAGTGACTCCCAGGTGGCCATCAACATCATTGATCAGGCGATTGATGACGTTGCCGGAATCCGCGGCGACATCGGTGCCGTCCAGAACCGGCTCGGCTACGCCTCAGCCAACCTGGCAACCACGATCGAGAACGTCACGGCGGCCGATTCGGTCATCCGGGATGCCGACATGGCATCAGAGATGACGACCTTTACCAAGAACCAGATCCTGCTTCAGGCCGGGACCTCAATGCTGGCCCAGGCCAACGCCGCACCGCAGGTCATCCTCTCGCTGCTGAAATAATGCAGCCACAGAGGTGAACGATCAGGGGCACTGACGGGAAGATCCCTTCCCGTCAGTGCCCCTGCGGGAGAAAGATCATGAACCTGATTGAACTCTCATCAGCGGTCATGGGATCTCCGCCGGAAAAGAGTACAACCGGAAGGACCGCCGATCGCCCGGCACCCCGGACAGCTTCGACTCAAAACATAATGGAGATTCCCTCCATAACACAGTCAGAGGTACAAAAGAAGGATTCAGAACAACCGGCAACAAAGGCTCTGACCGCTGCACAGATACAGAAAATAGAGGAAACCGCAAAGGACATCCAGAAGTTCCTGGATGCCAACGGCCGGGAATTAAACTTCTACGTCAACCATAAAAACGGTCAGGTGGTCATCGAAGTCCACCGGAAGTCGGACGGAAAGCTGATCCGGAAAATCCCGCCGGAGGATCTTCTGAAACCGCAGAATGGTCCGAGCATGTCGGGACTTCTGCTGGAAGAAGACGTATAGGATAAACAGGCAAGCCGGATGGACACCTCCGGTTTCAAGTCCCCCTTTGGCAAGGGGGGATTCAGGGGGATTTCAGAGCGTGCCGGCCATCCCCCGCACTCCCCTTGCATAAAAAGGGATACACAAGGTTTGGGAATTTTCGACAAGGAAAGCTATGGTCAGCACAAGTTCCATCAGCGGACTCTCTTCCGGATTTGACTGGCAAAGCATGGTCGACAAAATCCGCGAGGTTGAAGAACGCCCGATCACATTGCTCCAGAATCATGTCCAGGAGGATCAGAACAAGCTCACGGCCTGGCAGGATGTCAACACCCGCCTGCTGAGTCTCCAGACCTCGGCCTCTGCGATCAATACGGCCTCCGCCTTCGACCTCTTCAGCGCCGCGACATCCTCTTCTTCCACCACCAGTGCGGATAAATTATTGACCGCCTCTGTCGGAACCAATGCAGCGGAAGGCTCTTACTCCATTCAGCTCACACAACTCGCACAGGCACAGAAGCTCTCCTCCGGAAGTTTCGCCGACAAAACCTCGGCCCTCGGCTACACCGGCGACATTCTTATCAACGATCGAGTCGTCGCCATTGAGGCCTCCGATAACCTGCAGACCATTGCTGACAAGATCAATGCCGTTAATTCGGGAAGCAACGCATCAAGCGTTACCGCCACGATCCTGCAGAACGGGACAAGTGACTACCGCCTGATTCTCACCAGCGACACTGAAGGATCGGACGGCATCGGACTTTTAGAGGCCAACACCTCGAATATTCTCCAGAACCTGGGACTGATATCATCATCGGTCAGCCTTAAGAACGCCACCAGCGACGGTGCAAAATCGGATGCCTTCACCAACAGCAGCACCGCCGTCGGCACCCTTCTAAGCCTTACGTCGGCCCAGACGAGTACCACCGTGACAATTGCCGGCCAGAACGTCGCCATCGACCTCTCCACGGAATCGCTGACGACCATCGCCTCGCATATCAACGCCTTGACCGGCGTTACGGCTTCCGTAGTCAGCACCACCACAGACAACGTCACCACTTACCAACTCGACATCAGCGGAACCACCTCCTTCACAGACAACAACAATGTCCTCCAGACTCTTGGAATCCTTGAAGGAACCCAGACCTCTACCACAGAGGTTCATACCGGTTCCGTGGCCAATACCGACGGCGATGCCTCTACCCTGATGACCGCATCCACCCTGATGACCAACATCTGGACCGGCGGCACAAGCGCAGGCGTACAGGCAGGTGACACCATCACGATCAACGGAACCCAGGGAAACGGCACGGTGATCGGCCCGATCACCTATACCGTACAGAATGGAGATACCGTACAGGATCTTCTCGATCGGATCAACAATACCACAAACGGTTTTGGTTCCGGCACCCGAACCGCCACGACAAGTGTGTCCAACGGGAAGATCATCATCACGGACGGAACTGCCGGAGACAGTCAGCTTTCTCTCACCCTCATCGCCAACAACGAAGGGGGAGGCACCCTCGATTTCGGCACCATCTCCGCAACCACGGAAGGACGGGACATGGAACTCGTCGCAGGGCAGGACGCCAAGCTGACGGTGGACGGGATTTCCATCACAAACTCCACCAATACAGTAAGCGACGTCATCCAGGGAGTAACACTCAACCTGCTCAGTGTCGAATCGGGAACCACGATCAATCTCTCCGTGGCCCGGGACCTGTCAACGATCCAGTCAAACATTGAGACTTTCGTCTCCGATTACAACGATATCAGCTCCTTCATCGGCGACCAGTTCAAATACGACAAGGACAAAGAAAAGACGGGAGGCGTCCTCTTCGGCGATCAGACCCTTGCATCGATTCAGTCGGACCTGCGCACAATCATGGTCAATACCGTCTGGGGGACCGATGCCGACCTGAACACCCTCGGTCTGGCGGGTATCAACTTCGATAATGAGGGAAAGCTCACCATAGATTCTTCGAAACTTTCCGGATACCTGAAGACAAATTTCGAAGATATCCGGAACCTCTTCGCCGCCAACGGGGCCTCGACAAACAGCAACATCAAATACATCGGGAACACCAAGGCGACGCAGAAGGGAGACTATACCGTCAACATCACCCAGGCGGCAACCAAGGGAAGCGTCACGGGAAGCGTCGATCTCTCCGGCGGGATCGGAGCGGACAACACCTTCACCCTGACCGAGGGAGGCCGGATCGCCACCATCGCCGTTACCGCCGGAGATAATATCGACACGATCGTCAACGCCATCAACTCCGAAGCGGCCGCCGAGTACACCGAAGTACGAAAAAGCACCGCCACAAACACTGCATCCTCGGCAGCGATTGTGAACAGTACGGCCTGGAGCGCCATCGACGGGGTGACGGCCGCGGACGGCGACGTGATCACCTACAGCGGCACCACACGGACCGGGGCCTCCGTCAGCGGTTCCTACACCATCGACCTGGCGAACGGCAACGTGGGAGACCTCCTCTCGGCCATCGAGGACAGCTACGGGAAAAACATCTATGCCACCCTCGACACGGACGGACGGATCGTGCTTACGGACAAGACGACCGGCGACAGTGAACTCACCTTTTCCATTAACACATCCGCCGTCACCGGCCTCTCCTTCGGAACCTTCGACAACTCCGGGTTGAACACGGAGGGGCGCTACGCCCTTGACATCACGGCATCGAAGGATGCCGGCAACCACCTTGTACTCACGGACAATAATTACGGGAGCGACAAAAGCTTCACTGTCTCGCAGACCAATGCCTCCTCGACGGGGATCACCGACGGGACCTATGCCGGTCTGGACGTAGCCGGAACGATCAACGGCGAGGCGGCCACCGGAAGCGGCCAGGTACTAACCGGTGATTCAGGCGACGCCAATGTGGACGGTCTCTCCATTCTGTACTCGGGAACCGCTACGGGCAGCGTGGGATCGATGAAGCTGACCCTCGGTGTCGCGGAACAGATGAAGACCCAGCTTTACTACATCACCGACAGCGAGGACGGCTATCTCAGCTTCAAGACCAATTCGATCAGCGATGAAATTGATAACACCAACGACAACATCGACATCAAGGAAGCCCGAATCGATAAACGGATGGAAATCCTGACTCAGCAATTCGTCCAGATGGAAGTCTTTCTGAATCAGATGTCGAGCATCAGCAGTTGGCTCGACGGACAGATCAACTCAATGAAATAACAGGGGAGGCAAAGCACCATGGCCCGGTATCCACAAAACAGCTACCTGGAGACGGAGGTCCTGACGGCGGACCCCGGAAAGCTGATTCTGCTCCTCTTTGACGGGGCAATCCATTTCCTCAAACAGGGAAAGATCTATCTTTTAGAAGAAAAACACCGGGAAAAGGGCCAGGGGTTGATGCGTGCCCATGCCGTGGTAAGCGAACTGCTCCACTGCCTGAACAGGGAAAAAGGAGGTGATATAGCGATCCGGCTCCAGGCAATCTACGTCTATATCCTCCAGCGGATCACCGACGCCGACCTGAAAAAGGAAACAGGGGCGATTGACGAATGTGTCGACCTCTTGTCGGAATTGCGGGAAGCCTGGTACGCAATTACCCATAAAAGTCCCGAGGACTCCATTCGGGAACTCACCCCGGAGACAAGAACGGAATTCTCTGCAACCATTTGAGTTATGAACAAACAAAACGAACAAGATATCCGGAATCAGCTCCGGGAAAAGATCCTCTGCCTGAACCGGATGGTCCAGTTGGGAAAGGCACAATCTGCGGCCCTGCACGCCGGGTCGGGACCACTCCTGACGAACCTCACGGAGATGGCAAAGTTGATCCGCGAAGTGAACGGGATCGACCGGATACTGAACCCCCTCAAGAATCAACTCACCACCGGAGAGACGGAAAGGTTCCTCCCCGAAACCCGGAAGATCAAGATCTTACTCCAGCAAATGATGACTCTGGAAAAGGAAAGTATCCATCAGGCCAAAGACAAAATGGCAGACCTCCGGCGGGAAATGCATCATCTGCAAAAGGGTCGCCGGGTGGTTGGAAAATACACTAAAAACGACTCCCTCTCCACCTCACACTTTCTCGATCTGCGGGAGGGCTAACGAGCCGGTCATCTCCCCGCATTCCCCATGGTCAACGCTTTTGACTTTGCGCCTGCCTTCTTTGTGCCCTTCATGACCTTCATGGTGCATGCTTTTGCTTTTGGCTTTTCATAGTCACACGACCTTCTCTCCACTCCACTCCCGTTCACAATCGGCAAGGATTTCTGAATATTCATCGTCCGAAATCTCGGGAACGACAATGATCCCCTCTTGATCTCGATGCATCTCCGTAATACCGGGGTATTTTCTGGCAAGAAGTTTTAACTCCACCGCCTGCCGCCGGACTGTGCTGAGAAGGCGGCGATTCTCCGCCTCCAGGTCGTATTTCTCGACCGCCGACCGGATAGCAAGTTTGATTTCATAGTCGCTCCAGGGCTTCGTAAAGAAGCGGTAAATTTCTCCCCGGTTAACGGCATTCATTGTCGTATCGAGCCCGGCATGACCGGTCAACATGATCCGGATGATGTCCGAATAGCGATTCCTGACCTCCGCAAGGAAATCCGCTCCCGACATCCCCGGCATGTGCTCATCGGAAACCACCACTTGCACCCGTTTCTTCTTCAAGAGTTCCAGAGCTTCTTCTCCGTCTTGCGCGGAAAAAATTCGATAGGGCTCGTCAAACAAAGAGCGTTTCAGTGAGGCAATCACGTTCTTCTCATCATCGACCAGCAGGATGGAGTTGAGTTGTTCCATTTCACCCTCCTTCTTCATAATAAAAGAATCGCAGACGGACTTTTTATAAAGCCGTTATTTTTAATGGTCTCGCAAAAAGTCATCCCCCGGGTTCCGTGCATGCTTCGACAAGCTTCCGAGCATGGTGAGCTCGCCGAACCACACGAACGGAATATCAATCACTTACGCCGTTCGCCCTGAGCTCGTCGAAGGGGCGACCGGACTTTTTACGAAGCCATCATTTTTGGGTTCGTATAAACACCCCGCATTTCGGTGGATCTAACAGATAATATCGCTTGATCAACTCGATCTTTTTCGGGTCGATCATGCTTCGTTTCTTGAGAATCAGAATATCCGTCCCGCTTCGAAAGTCCCTGGAAAGGACCATCTTTGCCTTCAACCGGGTTGGCGGAAGTTCGATCTCGCCGTAGGCGGACCGGTCGGGACGCCGGGAATAGAGTTCCCGGACCGATTTTTCAAAGGGAGGAAACAGTTTGGGATCAAACCGGCTGCCCAGTTCCTCCTTCAAAAGGGCCATAGTCTTTTCAACCCGGTTTTCTTTTCCGACCGACTTCACGGTATGGTCCCAGAAATCGGCCAGAGCAATGATCCTCGCCCCCCGGGGGACCTTCTCCCCTCGATATCCGTCGGGAAAGCCTTTCCCGTCATGCCGTTCATGATGATGGCGGATCAACACGCCGGCATTCCGCATTCCTTCAATCGTATCAACGGCGACCTGCCCCCGCAGCGGATGCAGCCTGTATTCCGTTTGTTCCTTCGGGTCAAGGTCCGAAACCTGTTTTATCAACGCCGCATCGCTCAAGCGGATTTTTCCTATGTCGTGAAGAAGGGCCGCCAAACGGACCGATTCCGTTTCGTCGGTGGAAAGCTTGATCTCTCTGGCCACGGCCGAGGCAATCTCCGAAACATTCCGGGCATGCCCCCTTCCCGCCCGGCCCCGCAGCTCGAAAAGATCGGAGAAGGCACGGACGGCATCACGAACGGTCCGGCGCCGCTCGGCCTCCAACCTTTTCAATGCCGCGTCCTTGTTCTGGAGTTCCACGGTTTGTTCCTGGGCCATAAGCTGGAGCTGCTCGCTCCACTGTTTTAGCTCTGCGTTCTGCGCCGCCACCATGTCACGGAGCTTTCGATTCTCACTCTCCCTCCGGTACTGCTGTGCCGCCTGCCGGATGGCACTCAGCATGTCATCATCATTCCAGGGTTTCGTCATGTAGCGCCAAGCACCCCCGAGGTTAATGGCATCCATCGCGGCATACATATCGGCATAGCCGGAGAGGACGATCCGGTATGCATCGGGAGCGATTTTTCGGGACTGATTGAGGAAGCTGACTCCGGAAAGTCCGGGCATCCTCTGATCGGAAACGATGACGCCGATCTCGGGATTCTCCTTCAGGATCGCAAGCCCTTCCTCCCCCGAGGAAGCGGTAAAGACCTGCACATCCTCGTCGAGCATCAACCGCCGAAGAGAACCCAGAATCTTGCGCTCATCATCAACAAAAAGGACCTTCACGCACGTTTCCGTTTTAACGTCAGGCATGGACCGGCTCCTTTCCCGGACGCTTTGTTTCGACGGAGAGTCCCAGAAATGTATCAAGGATTTCAGGATCGAAAGAGGATCCTCTGAGGGAGAGCAGAACCTCCCGGGACTTCTCCGGACTGAATCCTTTTTTGTAGGGCCGATGCGTCACAAGGGCATCATAAACATCGGCCACCGACACGATCCGAGCTTCAAAAGGGATCTCCGGCCCTTTCCGGCCGGAGGGATATCCACTGCCGTCGTATTTTTCGTGATGACAGAGGATAATATTCACAATCCTCTCGGAGAGCTGCGCCTGACGGGCCACCTCCGCCCCCCAGGTGGGATGCTGCTTGATCATCTTGAACTGTTTCTCGTTGAGAGGCCCTGCATAATTGAGGATACTCTCAGCAACCCCAATCTTCCCGCAATCATGCAGCCAGGAACCGTATTTGATCTCCCGCCGAACCTCTTCCGGCAGATCGAAAGCCCCGGCCAGCATAAGGGCGTATTGTGCTACACGATCGCAATGGCCCCGCGTATAGGGATCTTTCAACTCCACCGCCTGGGCCAAGGAAAGCAAGGTCGCCTCGTCAGCCTTTTTCAGGGATCGGACCACCCGGTACCGGTTGAGTCCGTCCTCCACGATCCGGGTCAGTTTTTCATTGTCCCAGGGTTTGACGACGAAACGAAAGACCTCCCCCCGGTTGATGGCATCCATGGCGGTCTGCAGATCGGCATGGCCGGTCATCAGGATCCGGATCGTGTCGGGGGAGATCTCTTTGACTCCGGCATGGAGAGCAATCCCCGTCATCCCCGGCATACGGTTATCCGAGACCAGGACTGCGACCTCTTCTTCCCGGATGATCTTCAGCGCCTCTTCGGCGCTTCCGGCCCCGAGGAATTGCACACCTCGATCGGCAAAGAGGCGTTCCAGGGAGTGAAGGACATTTTCCTCGTCATCGACGAAGAGGGCTGTCTCAACCATTGCCGCTCTCCTCTTCGACCACCACTACGATCCCCTCCTGGTTTCCCTCATGCTTGACCACCGCCCCCTTGAGCCGCAGCACAACTTCGTGAAGTTGCAACCTGCCGGAGGCACAAGTCTTCTCCCTGATCTTGTCGATAAAAGCGTTCAAGGGCTCCGAGAAGAAGGCGGTCCGTTCCTTTCCGATAATCTCTCCAACCTTCCCGGGAAAGATTTTTTCCCCTTGATCGTTGCAATAGACAATCAGTCCCTCCATATCGAGGCCAAGCACCCCCACGGGAAGACTCTGGAGGAGATGCTGGGAGACGGAGAGAACCCGGTTTCGAAGGAGCAAATCCTCTGTTCTTTGCTCCACCCTCTGTTCGAGATTCTCATTCATGGAAGCGAGTTCATTGTTACGTTTCTGCAATTCCTCGGTAAGCCGCCGGTTCTTCTGATAGAGAAAATAACGCTCCAGCGCATTGGAAACGGCGAATCTCAGCTCATCGTCATTCCAGGGCTTGGCCAAAAATTTGTAGATCTGCCCCTCGTTGACCGCCTCTACCACCGCCACCGTATCGGCATAACCGGAGAGGACAATTCGGACCGTTTCGGGCCATCCCTTGCAAACCTCGCGAAGGAAATCGACACCGTTCATCTCCGGCATCCGGTAGTCGGAGAGAACGATCTGAATGGGAGAAACCTCCTTTAAGATCTGCAATCCCTCTTTTCCTGAAGTCGCCTTCAGGATCTCGTACTCTTCGTCGAGGAAGACCCGTTCGATCGAACGGAGGACCCCCTTCTCGTCGTCGACGCAAAGGATCCGGACCGATTCGTCGGCAATCGTAATCGACGCGTCCGCCTCGGGTGTCCCTGAACGGTTCAGCGCGCCCTCATCCATAGACCCCTTCCTTTGCTCTAACTCTCTCCATTTCTTTTCCGGCCACCACGGGAATGGAGACAGTGAAGGTCGTCCCTTTCCCGACCTCACTCGTAACATCGATCTCCCCACCGTGTTTCTTCACGATATCGTAGCAGATGGAAAGACCAAGCCCCGTCCCTTTCCCAACCTCCTTGGTCGTAAAGAAAGGCTCGAAAATCCGCTTGAGCTTGTCCTGCGGGATCCCCGACCCGGTGTCGGAGATTTTCACCCGGATCATTCCTGCATCCGATTCAGTCCGGATCGTGATCCGCCCCTGCTTCTCGATTGACTGGGCGGCATTGACAAGAAGGTTCATGAAGACCTGGTTCAACTCTTGGGGATGACACTGGGTCCGCGGGATCTCACCATATTCCTTGGTGACCGTACATTTGTATTTCAGCTCGTTCCATACGATATTGAGGGTGCTTTCGAGACAGTCATGGAGATCGGCCATCTTACATTCGGCCTGGTCCACCCGGGAAAAGCTCTTCAGATTCTGGACGATCTTCTTGACCCGCTCCGCCCCCTCCAGCGACTCTTCGATCAGCTCGGGAATATCTTCCAGCACATAATCGAGTTTCAGCTTCTTCCACATCTCGTCGATTTCCGTGAGAACATCGGGCAAAGCCGCTTCCTTCAGAAAGGCCGACTGTGCCTCGATGAACTCGCTGAGCTTACCCACATATTTCTCGAGGGTCCCGAGGTTGCTCGTAATGAACCCCATGGGATTATTGATCTCATGGGCCACCCCTGCGGCCAACTGACCGATAGAGGCCATCTTCTCGCTCTGGAGGATCTGCGACTGGGTCGATTTGAGGTCGGCATAGGCCTGCTCCAACTCCCGGTTCTTCACCTGCAGAATATGCATCATATTGTTAAAGTTCTCCCCGATCCGGTAGATCGGATCGTCGGTGGCCACCTGGTACACGGCACACTCCTCACAATTTTTAATCTTCTTCGCGAACTCTCCCTGGGCCTCCCCCCCGCAAAAGGTTCCGGCAACCTGCCAGCACCGGTTCGCATCCTTTCCGTAACAGGGACAATTCTTTTGCGTGCAGTTCTTCACCTCGTGACACCGGACCATGTGAGGATTGGAAAATCTTGTATTGAAATTTTTCTCCCGGATCACCCCATGAATCAGGGCGGAGAGCTGATCAAGGGCACTCTGCAATTCCGTTCGTTCCTTTTCGACCCGGCGGTTGATCTCCTCCAGCTCATCGGCCATGTATTTCAGCTCCGTCGAATTGTGGATGGTAATCACCGTCCCGGAGAGGCCGGATTCGGGGTCCTTGTAGGGAGAGGAATTCAGGACAAACCACTGTTTTGTGGGGAGGTGAAAAAATTCCATCCCCCCCTCGCCGAAGACCGTCCCCACGCGGATATCCGTGTTCGTGAGGAACCGGTTCCAGCCTGCACCGTCCAGTTCCTCTCCCGAAAGACCGGTGAAAAGACGGAAAGCCCGGTTATAACGTCGGACCTTCTCTTCCCCGTCGATGAGAATAATCATCTCACCGAGGGCATCCATAGTGACCTCCCACTCCCGGCGGCTCCCCTCCACCATCCGGTACATCTCCTGTAGTTCGAGATGCTTCTCTAACAGTTCCTGTTCCGTCTGTTTCCGCTCCGTGATATCCCGGGAGACATGAACGATCCGGACGATTTTTCCCTCCTCGTCCCGGATGGGAGAGGCAGCGACCTCCACGGTTCGGCCTTGCTCTCCCTCGCCGTGAGTGTGCTCGAAGACAACATGCTCCCCCGTTTTCATCACTTCTCTCAGGGGACACTCCTTGTGAAAGGCCGTGCAAGGCTCCGATGTTCCATGGGTCACAAGATGGCAGGGTTTCCCGATCACATCTTCCTCGGTCCGCCCCGACTCCTGCAGAAAGACCCGGTTGACTCCGACAATCGTATAATCCGCCGGGTCGATGATGGAGATCGCATCGGGAACACTGTTGAGAACGGTCCGGGCGAACTCCCCCGACTCCCGAAGGGCATCACGGAAGAGTTTCAAATCGGAGGCCATCCGGTTGAAGGTCTCCCCGAGGAGTCCGATCTCATCCCGGCCCCGCACCTCCACCCGGACGTCCAGCTCTCCCCTCCCAATCTGGAGCGCCGCCATCCGTAGTTCCTCGATGGGACGCGAGATCCGTTTTGCAATCGTTCTTCCCGCGCTCAAGACGACCAAGAAAAGGAAAAGGCAGCAGATCAGAACAACGTAGAAGTAACGCGCTGCCCTCAACTCCATCTCCCGCTTCTGCTGAAGAAACTCCCCCTGATGACGGGCAATCGCTGCATCTACAGCGGCGAGAAATTTCTGCTCCGCCTCCTCGGAGTCTTTTTTTGCCTTCAGGATTACCTCTGCCGGGCTTTCTTTCGTGACCAGGGAGGCATATTCGGCATTGACCTGGATCAGTTTTTCCCCGGAGGATTGGATCTCCTGAAAAATCGGCCGTTCATGCCGGTGCCACAACCCCACGTAATTGTCATACCGTTGGAGGGCCGCGCGGAAGGGTGCAATCCCTTGATCGAAGACACGCTTCTCCTCATCCAGAGCACTGCCGGGCCTTGCAGCGTTTTTCGGTTGCTCCAGTTGGATCACCACCGCTTCGTTCGTCGAAGTCACAATACGAAGGCCGGCAACCTTCAGATCGGCAAGTGTTTCATTAATCTGCAGATTCCGTTCAGCGGCCTGCCGATAATTCCCATGTATGGAGGAGTTATAACGAAAACCGACAAGGACAAGCAGGAGAGCCAGCAGAACCACCCCATAACCGAGCCATATCTTGTTGACCAATCTCATTGCTGCTCCTCACTATGGACCGTTCCGATTTTATTGCAGGGATGATGCAAAATAATTACTTTTGTATCTTTCTTATCGGTCACTCAGAGAGAAACATTAGGAGAAAAGCTCTGTGCCTTTGACCCTTTACACCGATGTTTCTCCCATTCCCCCCGGACCTGAAATTTGCCTTGTGGGACAAGCCTCTTTCAGGATAAAATGACGAAAATTCAGTCCACGGATGAAGGAGAATGGTCTTGCATCCCTTCCACATCGTCACCTTCAATTCTCATCAGCCCTATCTCCATCTCTTTCATTCCATGCCCGTAAAGATGGATATCATACAGCTCGGCGATCATCACCGCTTCCTGCAGGAATGGAGTGAAACGGTCCGGCCTCTGCCAAAAGGATGGGAACTAATTGACCGAAAAGAGGCAGGAAGAAGGATCAACGCCGGGCAGTATGATCTTGCTCTTGCCCACAACATCAGCGACTATATCGACTTCAACCACCACCGGATCGCTAAAATCCTTCTGATCCATGTCTCTCTGACCGGGAGGATGCGAGAAGAAAAAAGCGGTATCAACCGGAACGATTATCTCTCGGATCTCAGGAAACTCATCTCCTCCACCGGGGGCAAACTGGTCTATATCTCGGAGGCCAAGAGACGAGACTGGGGACTTGACGGCGATGTGATCCCGCACGGGATCGACCTTGCCGATTACCCGGATTTCCGCGGGGATCAGCCGAGGATTCTCCGGGTCGCCAACAACCTGATCGAACGGGCGGAGATCCTCGATTATGACGCGCACAGGTTCCTGACGGCCGGTTTCCCCTCGACCCTGATCGGGGACAATCCGAAAATCCAGAACGCCCGCCGATCGGAAAGTTGGAACGACCTGAAACAGCTCTACGCCACACACCGTCTCTATCTTCATACGGCCGTTCCCGGCTGCGAGGACGGGTTCAACCTGGCCATGCTCGAAGCGATGGCAACGGGAATGCCGGTCGTCTCCACGGCCCATCCCACATCCCCGATCCAAAACGGGGTGAACGGATTCATCTCCGACGATCTTGAATACCTGCGGCGGAAAATCGACTTGCTTCTCTCCGACCGGGAACCGGCGATACGGATGGGTCGGAAGGCGCGCAAGACGGTCGAACGTGAGTTTTCCATCCGGGTTTTCAGGGAAAGATGGGAAAAGATCTTCCGGGAAGCGGCGGGAAGAGGTCTGTAATGAAGGATAAAGATTTTAAAACATCTTTTTCAGATCTTCTGCGGAACGCTGTTCCATCTCGTCCAGCATCGGAAGCATCTCCCGAACCAGGAGTTCCTGCAGGAGAGTGATGTCCATACGCTCCATGACCTGGCCGAGCCGATTTAAGAGTGGGAGAAGTCCGGAGGGAAGTTCCGCAATCCCGATCCTGCCTATAACCCCGCTCATAAGATCAAAGACCGGCAGAATCGCCTGGAACCCGCCCCCCTTATCCCCCCCGGAGAACGCATCCACGGCGGCGGAAACGGAACTGCGGATCTGTTCCAGGGTATCGAACACCTCGACACTCTCCAACGCAGGCTTCGGATGAGAGGTTTCCCGATCGAGCGTGGGGGGCTTCGCCGAAACCGGAAGCGGGGGAACCTCCACCCGCAGATCGCAGAGTTTGAGCGGCGGGGTGACCGGAGCCCTGCCTGTATAGAGGAGACGAACGGACCGGAAGATCGGGTCCTGCCGGAGACGGCGGACCTCTTCGTCTTCTCCCGCGGCAAGCGCGTGGGCCAGGTCGATTCCCCGGGCCATCACCTCCGGCCGTAGGACCCCTCGGCAAGCCATTTCATGAGGACAGTCATCGGGATCGTCACAGGGGGCGCAGGCTAGATCGGAATAGAGGATCAGGTGCCCCAGGCCGTAGGGCGCCGTCTCGTACGGGTAGGTCATCCCGTAGGATGCCGACAGGGTCGGCGTTCCGACAGCGGCGGCCACGTGGACCGTGCCGGTGTCACCTGTGACCAGAAGATTGCAGAACGAAAGAAAACCGCCTAACTCCTCGAGGGTCGTCTCCCCCATGAGATTCAGGACGGAATCAGCGCCGGGACCCAGCCTGCGCAGGAGCGTATCGCCGGCAGGTCTTTCTTCCCCGGTTCCGAAAAGAAGAACCGCCCCTTCCTTCCGCTCAACAAGGTAATCGACGACGACGGCAAGGGAATCATTTTCTACTTTCTTGAAGGAACGGGAGGCCCCCGGCTGGATTCCGTAGAGCGGTCGCTCCGGCGGAATGCCCCGATCCATAAGCCGCTTGCGGCAGGCAGTCCTCACTTCCGGGGAGACGGAAAAAATCAACCGACGCTCCGAGGGAGAAACCCCGGCCACCTCGCAGGAGAGATCGACGAGATTCACCAGCGCCGGGTTGCGCCCGAACGCCATGGTGTCGGCGACAACCCGCTTCGTCACGGCATCGGCATACCGGATATTCCCCTGCCCGTCCATGACCTTTCCCCGAAGCGCCGCAGGCGCAATGAGGGAGGTGAGATACGCCTCGAAATCGGTGAACTGCCGGTTGATCACCAGGTCGAACCGCTCCCTGCGAAGTCTCCGCACAAGATCCCGAATCTCCCGGTAGCCCCCCCAGTCGATCTTTTCCCCCGATCGGAACCGGTCAATCCAGGCAACTCTCGGAAAGGGGATGACGGTATCAACATCGGGATTCCCCTTCAGGGCCTCAGCGAACCCTTCCGCCACGAGGACGGAAATCGATGCGCCGGGATAGCGCTCCCGCAGTCCCCGGATCATGGGAGTAACCTGAAGGATATCACCCATACGATGGGTTCGTATGACGAGGATCTTTCGCGGATCGATTCCCGCACCCATGTTCAACCCTCCCGCCGCAGAAGTTCCATGAGATGAAAGACCTCCCGCATCTCACCGGCCTGCCCGGCCGCAGGCGGGAAGATCCTGCGGGCCTCGTCGTAACCGACCGAAAGCACATCTTCGACCGGATAGAGACAGGCATCCAGTTCCGGATCGTTGAAACGGCAGTCGGACAAATCCCGAAGGTTTTTCAACTTTCTTTCAACGACACGATAAGCCTCGGGGGCCGTCTCCAGAGAAGGAAGGTGGCGGTGAATCACCATCCCGGCCATGGTCTCCGGCCGATAACGGTTCATGAGAGATTCAACAACCTTTCCTGCAGGGTCTCCCACAAACAGGAGCGTTTCCTTTCGTTCCAGGACCGGCGATACGGGCGAGAGGCGAAGGGCCGCCGTGAAGACGGCGGGGGCTTCTTCCACGACAACGATCGGCACATCTTCCCCGATCCGCCGCAGTGCCGCCGTGATGTGATAGAAAAGTGCGCCGCCCAGAAAGACAACCATGGCCGCTTCGGAGGGGATCGTTCCGGCCATCCGTTCCCCTTCGTCGATCGGGTCCCCGGGGCTGTGAAGGAAGACCTCCCCCCCCCGTGGTGTAGACCGCCGGAGGGTCCAGTGGCCGCTCTTCGCCTGTACCGGAACGGGAAGCGCCGGATCGCTCGGGTCAGAGATTCGCTCTTCCAATTCTGGAAAATGCTCTTTCAGGAGCATCAGGTTTCGGGAAAAACGATGGTTCACAGTCCACCCTGAGATCAACAATTTATTGAATTATTAAAGACATCTACGATAACTGCGTATTTTTACTATGGTTCCATCATATCAAACCGTTTCAAAAACTGTCAATTTATTTGAATCCGTTTTCTCCCTGATTTTTTTCAATCCATCCTCAAGTTTTTCCGGAAAATGACGATAGTATATACAGGTTCTCTCTGCAAACCCGTGAGGTCTCTCTATGAACATCCTGCCTTACCAAATTCATAATATCCTGAAGATCTATCGGGAACCTGCAGCAAGGACGGTGTCGAACGATCAGCCCCCCTCATCCGGCGGAGAGACGCTGGAACCGGACCGGGTAGAGATCTCCGGAGAAGGAAGAAAAGAACAGATCAAGCGGGAGATCGTGGCCGAGATCATCAGGAAAATCCGCTAACCCGACGGACCGCCCCGAAAGGACCCTTTATGAAGGGGATGAAAAGCCGAGTCAAACTGCTCATCGTGGACGACGAAAAGGCCTCCCGGGACGTGCTGGTGGGACTGCTCGCCAATGAAGAAAGAGCCATCACCACCGCCAGGAACGGTCTGGAGGCGAAAGAGCTCCTGGACCGGGATTCTTTCGACATGATCCTGACCGATCTCAACATGCCGGGAATGGACGGGATGGAACTTCTCCGTGATGTACAACGGAAAGAGAATCCCCCTCTGGTGATCATGATTACCGGCTATGCCTCCCTGGAGAACACACTAAAGGCCATTGAAGAAGGCGCCTACGATTATATCACGAAGCCCTTCAAGTTGGCGGAGATGGAGGTCCTCGTCCGGAACGCCTGTGAAAAGATCCTCCTGACCCGGGAGAAAGAGGCGCTGGCGCAAAAGATCCGGGAAAACCGGGAAGAGATCAAGGATCTGACGAAACGGGTAACAACGCTCACAAACCGAATCCGCCAAGTGAAAGAACGGGAAGAAACCCTCTTCCTCGGGAACTTTGATCTCAAACTCCCGCTTGCCCGGAAAGCCCTGCCGGTCGTATATGCACAGGGAGAACGGAAACAGAGCTACCGGGAACGGGTCATCACACAGTTGAAGAAGATGTTGGAATCCGGGGAAATGAGCGAAGACGAGGCCCGGAAGTACTGGGCCAGATTCAATCGGACAGGGTCTCCCCAGGATCCTTCGTAGCCCTGTTCGCACAACGTTTCAAACGGAACCGAACCAGCCCATTGAGAAAACAATGCCGAAGAACAAAAAAATACTGATCGCCGACGACGACCGTGAAAATCTCTCCGTGCTGGAACGATTCCTCTTCCACTCCGGTTTCAAAGCCGACCTTGCGGAAAACGGTGCGGAGGCATTTGAACGGTTCCGCCGAAATGACTATGCCATGATCTTCTCCGACATCAACATGCCCGGAATGACCGGGATCGAACTCCTCCGGAAGATCCGGGCGGAAGACGACAATACGCCGGTGATCATGATCACCGGATTCCCGACCATCACCCTGGCCGTCGATGCGATCAAACAGGGGGCCGATGATTTCATCACCAAACCGGTCAGTCTGGTGCATATCGAGCACATCATCCGGCGGATCGAAAAGGAGGAGAACCTCCGACTGGAAAACCGTCGCCTGAACCGGAAACTTCAGAACAAGCAGGAAATCGAGGAGCTGAACCGGAAACTCGAGTTGAAGGTGGAGGAACTCTCCATCATGTATTCCATCAGCGAGATCGCCCATCACTCCGACGACATGGAAACCCTCTTTGACAAGCTCGTGGAAATGACGAAAGTCATCACAAAGGCACGGGAGATTTCCATCCTGCTCCTCGACCGGGATACAAACCGACTCATTCCGAAACGGGTTCACGGAATGGAGACCAATGTGCCGGAAATCCCCATCGGGGAAGGCCTGGTCGGCCGGGTGGCCCAGGACAAAAGATCTCTCGTCGTCCCCGCGGATCTGCTGGAAACGGTCGCCATCCCCCATGCTTCAAGAGGCCCTTTTCTTTCTCTACCGATGATGGTGAAAAACGAACTCTTCGGGGTCCTCAACATCTCCAAGCCGAGATCGGGAAGCGCCTTCACCGACAAGGAACTTCATCTTCTCCAGAGCATGATCACGAAATGCGTCCTGGCGCTGGAAAACCATGCCCTTTATGAAAGCCTCTATGACAACCTGATCGATACCCTCCGTTCCCTGGTGATGGCCGTCGAGGCCAAAGATCTCTACACCAGGGACCATTCCCGCAGGGTCACCGACTTGTCGATTCTGGTGGCCCGCTACATGGGACGCCCCCGTTCGGAGATGGAGACGCTCCGCTTTGCCGGCTTTATCCATGATATCGGGAAGATCGGGATCCAGGATACGGTCCTTCTGAAACCGGGAAGACTGAACGACAAGGAAGCTTCGATCATCAAGACCCACCCGGTGATCGGCGAAAACATCGTCAAGCCCCTGAAATTCCTCAAACTTGAGCAGGCGATTGTCCGGCACCATCATGAACGTTTCGACGGAACCGGTTATCCCGACGGATTGTCGGGAACGGAAATCCCCGTCCCGGCACGGATTCTCTCCGTTGCCGACACCTACGATGCCATCACCTCCACCCGCCCCTACCGGACTGCGCGTGGACACAACTTCGCCGTGGCCGAGATTCAGCGGTGCCGAAAGAGCCAGTTCGACCCGGAAGTCTCCGAGGCCTTTCTGGAATGCCTGCGTAAATACGGCAACCGGAAGGTCAATCCCGGAATCCGGTGGGACATCATCCGCCAAGAAGCACGAAACGTCTCCTGACCCCCCTTCCCCGACAAACCTTTGACAACCGACCGATTTCAGACGGCATCCCCGATGGACCCGGAAGAGTAGATCTTCTTTGTCTTCGATATTTTTATTTTAAAATCAGAGGGTTATATCATTTTAGCTCCATGGCCCCTTTTTGGCACAGACCTTGCTTTTTTGATAAAACAAAGGAGAAATGTCTATGCCTGAACAAAGAGAATACGTTCGCGTCGAGGCCTATCTGCCGGTCAAGTACAAGATCCTCGATGAATCGGAATATGAAGAAGCCCGAAAACGATGCAAAAAGCAGAAAGGGGGAACCTACCCCGAATCCATCGCTTCACTGTTGTCGGGGCTCAACCTGGAAAAACTGCGGGACCCCGACCCCATCAATCCGGAAGGAATTGAACCGGGCACAGCCAGGGTCTTGACCGAGATCGACCGGAAACTGAATATTCTCCTCCGGTTAATGGTGGAAAACCGGCTCACCGACATCGAACAGGACCTTTGCCGGGAAGTCAACCTGAGCGGCGGAGGACTCCGTCTGGTCTTGCCGCAACAGCTCAGCCCCGGTGAGAAAATCGGTCTGGAAATCACACTTCCCATGTTTCCACCGATCCCCCTCTTCACCATCGCCGAGGTCACCCGGGTGGTCCCGGAGAAAACTTCCAAAGAAGGCACACCTGTTTTTGCAACCGCCCTGAAGTTCATCGAAATTGATGAGGACGACCGGGAGATGATCATCCGCTACGTCTTCAAACGACAGCGGCACACCCTCCGAAATCGCAACACCTGTGGGAAATCGACTGTCACATCCTGAGGAATC
The DNA here is from genome assembly GCA_013151235.1 of Deltaproteobacteria bacterium. Lineage (NCBI taxonomy): Bacteria > Pseudomonadati > Myxococcota > Myxococcia > Deltaproteobacteria bacterium. The sequence continues at coordinate 45,947 of JAADIO010000040.1, forward strand.
CCAGTTATGAACATCTTTCTTGCCCTTCTGTTCTGCCTTCTGCAAATTGCAGGACCGGCGTTCGGCGCCGTCTTGCTGCCCCGGACCGGACAGTACACGACCTACGCATCGGGTGACGACGGAGAACTACAGGCCGGCCTGGCCTGGCCTTCCCCCCGCTTTACCGACAACGGCGACGGAAGTGTCACCGATACGCTGACCGGGCTCCTCTGGTCGACCGACGCCAACCTCATGGTCTCCAGAGATTTCTCCTTTGATCCTGACGGTGACGGAAAGGTTCCCTTCCAGTCGGCCCTCGACTATCTCGACAAACTTAACAGTGAAAAATATCTCGGCTATTCCGACTGGCACCTTCCGAACCGGAAGGAACTGATGAGCCTTGTCGATTCCAGCCGGCACGACCCCGCCCTCCCGCTCTATCATCCCTTCGTCTCCGTCGTTTCCGCCCCTTACTGGACGTCCACAACGGCATCGCAAAATCCGACCCGAGCATGGACCGTGGACATGTACAACGGTCAGATCTGGGATACGGCAAAAACCGGGAGCGGAGGCCATGTCTGGCCGGTCCGGACCGGAACGACCGGAGCGCTTCAGCTTCCCCGTACGGGACAGAGTTCCTGCTATGACGATGGAGGGAATCCCATCGCCTGTTCCGGAACGGGACAGGACGGAGACATCGCAGCAGGAAGCGTGTGGCCCTCTCCCCGCTACACCGACCTCGGCGACGGAAGTGTTCTCGATCATCTCACGGGACTCATGATCCCCAGGGACGGAAACCTCATGGCCACGAGAGACCCATCCTTCGACAATGACGACTCCCCCGGCGACGGACGGGTCTACTGGACCGATGCCCTCAACTATGTAACAAAACTGAATCGTGAACTTTTTCTCGGACACGACGACTGGCGCCTCCCGAACGTAGTCGAATTGGAAAGCTTCATTGACGCAGAAAAAAACAGCCCCGCACTCACCGGAGGAGCCCCCTTCGACAACATCCGGACCGACGCCGCTTACTGGAGCGGCACCACCCAGGCCGCCGATACGGGAAACGCCTGGGTCGTCCATATGGGGAGCGGCTATGTCGTCGCCAATTTCAAGGCAAACCGGAAACGCTATGTCTGGCCCGTGCGTCTTGCCCGGGGAATGATCACCGGCTCAGTCCTTTTTAACGGAACCGGACTAAACGGCGTAACCATTACACTAAACGGTCCGACCAACCTCACGGCAGGCACCGACACCCAGGGAGGTTATACCTTCCTCGGTCTGGACAACGGAGACTACAGCGTCACCCCCACCCTCAACGGCTACGTCTTTACTCCGTCCGCCCTCAGCATCAACCTCGTCGGGCTTCCCGTCACCAGCCGGGATTTTACCGCTTCCTGTCTGAGCGATAACGACGGAGACAACGTCTGTGATGCTTTTGACAACTGCCCGAATACCGCGAATCCCGGTCAGAACGATTGCAACAGCAACGGAATCGGGGATCTGTGTGATCCGGATCCCTACCCGCCCGAAATCTGCGACGGAATCGACAACAACTGTAACGGGGTCATCGATGAAGGACTGACACAAGCCTGTTCCACGGCCTGCGGCACGGGAACCGAATCCTGTTCCGCCGGGGCCTGGGTCAACTGCACGGCCCCGCCCGTACTGAATGAAGTCTGCGACGGGATTGACAACAACTGCAACGGCCAAATCGATGAAGGGGTCACCAACGCCTGCGGAACCTGCGGTCCGACACCCGTCGAAATCTGCGACGGACTGGACAACAATTGCAACGGCACCGTTGACGAAAACCTGACCCGGAGCTGCTCCACAGCCTGCGGAACAGGGACGGAAACTTGCGCCTCGGGCGCCTGGGTCGATTGTACGGCGCCGCAACCAAGCCCGGAGCTCTGCGACGGAATCGACAACAACTGTAACGGGGTCATCGACGAAGGATGCAGTTGTACCAACGGCACGTCACGCCCCTGCGGGACCGATGTCGGCGCCTGCAGCACGGGTGTTCAGACCTGCACCAACGGGGTCTGGGAAACAACCTGCGCGGGAGAAACCCCGCCGCAAACAGAGATCTGCGGTGACGGAATCGACAACGACTGTAACGGTATAATCGATGACAACTGCGTCAATACGAATGATGGAAATGGGGGAAGCAGCAATGGATCAGGAGGGACATCCACTCCGCCTGACCAGACACAACATACAACATCGCAGGAAGCCGTCACATCACCGCCCGCTGCCGGCGGAGGGGGAGGAGGCGGGGGAGGCTGCTCACTCATCCGGCAAGGCTCCCCTTCCCAGGGACCGGATGGTGGGATGGTTTTCCTACTCCTGTCGCCTCTCGGGATTATGCTGTGGAAACATTATCGCAGACCCCCGAAATAGCACACCGGTGCCAAGCCTCACATCCGACATCCCGAAACAGCCGGATCGACGTAAACACCATCAAGCCCCTTTTCTTTGAATTCCCGCGTTGTACGTCTTCTCTCTTGTCCCCCAAAAAAACCGGAACAGCAGGAGGTTTTGTCGAATTTACAAGGCTGAACTTATCATATATGATGGGTTGAATATTGCATACGCACCTTGGAATTCCCCGGTAACGGGAGACGGAAAGGAGAAAAAATTATGCGAATAGAAGCACCGTACTACCCTATTATTTATGTTCGGGGGTTCGCTGCCGGCATGAAAGAGATCGAAGACACGACGGCCACCCCTTACATGGGATTCAAAGCCGGGGACACCCATCCTCCGCGACCCGGATTCCGGGGCCGATTAATCCTCAAGATCAGTCCCTGGAATCAGGAATGACGCTATCGGCCGGATCGCAAAAGGAAAAAGAGCCTACCCCCTGCATGTAATCAAGAAGCCATCGGCAATGCCTTTACGAGCAATGCTGCAGCGACATCCAGATGTTTCTCGGGTGTCAGTAAAGGGCCCAGGATCCGTGTCTGGCCGCCCCGGGTCAATAAACGATCATCGAACACGGCATCCGGGATTTGTCTTCGCAATTCCGAAACAACATGATTGAAGTTCGCTGCCTGCGAAACCTGCAATGCCTTCCCGAGAGAAACATACTGGAGTCCATTCTCACGCATCACAACCGTCGGCCGGTTCTTCGAATAAAGATAAAGAAAACGCTCACGATCCTGCTCCTCGGTCCGGACTTGCCGCCTTGTCTTTTTGGTTAACATCAACCCCTGCGTCATGATGACCCTTCCTGCACTGAACCTGCGCTCTTTCACCATTTCCTTTTCCGTACGGACGGTCACAGCGGAACCGTAGAGGATCAATTGGACGTCGCCATAAAGCAGATCAACCGTTTGCCTGTGACGACCTTCAGCACACAAGGATCGCGGAGTCAATTCAAACTTCCTTACAAGGAAACGTGTACGATCGGACTCAACCTCCTCATGACGGAGAACAAGCGTCCTGAAACCATGCTCCCTAAGTTTCGTGGCAAGCTCTTCAGCAGGCCCCAGCTCATGGAACACACCTACAACAGATGGCCCGGCACCGGAAGAAAACAAACGCGAACGCGCTTCATACACCGTCTTGCCGAGAGTCACCGCAAGGACTTCCGATAAACGATCTACGTCTTTTCCCCAATCGTAAATTGCAATTATGTTCATGGCTCAAACTCCATTATGGAACCAAAAGAAAACGCCGGCTCACATTGCATGTCCGGAACACCACATAGTCTCCCTCACATGAAGGTACATCCCTTGTCCATATGCAAAGAAATCATTCCAAGATAATTATATCACCCGTACGTTCCAAAGCAGAGCATAATCCCCCTTATGGCGGTTCACTCCAACCCCACGTTGGTTCGATTAGAAGGAACTCCTCGGTTACAGGGGTCATATAGGGTCAGAGCTACACATTTGACATTTTCACCATTCGTTCAAGAACTCTCAACCGCCGGGCGAACCGTTTATCCGAAGCCCGCAGGGCGTCAAGACGCCTCACCGTCTGGCTGACCGCCGAAACAGTCAGCCCACCAAAAAAATCTCCTATTTCACTCAAACTGCGTTCGCTGTACTTGCGGCAAAGATAGATCG
>JAADIO010000041.1:0-42076 GCA_013151235.1 Deltaproteobacteria bacterium
CTCCCCACAACAGAGGAAAACTCCCCTGCCCCTTGTCCCTATCCCGCGAAGATACCATCTCCCTTTCTTCTCTCCCTTACGACCTGCAGTAATGAACCGATATCTTATCATAAAAAAGGTTTCAGGAGCAGGAAAATCGTAATGGGACAGATTCATGCTCAGTGTCAAGGGGCGGTCTGCCCCGGAGGGTCTTGACGAGCCGACCGGAATCGATTTAAATCCCCCTGATAGAAGTCCGACCATGAATCCTGCCCCTGCCGATGAAAAAGGTTGTCGATCACCTGGAGATCGGTCAGGCCGATTACGTTGGATCATCCAGAACAGCATTGGACACCTGTGTCTTGCTATCCGGGAGGACCTTTCGACAGTCCAAACCGTGTACGCAGATCATTTTTCTGCGCCCGGTAGCCCTCGGGCGCCAAACGAATAAACCGTTCGGAGACCTTGGCGGCGCCAGCCGGGTTTCCTGTCAGCAGATAGGCCCTCGCCAGGTTGTACATGGCATCGTAATAGTAGGGGTTGCGCTTCAACGCCTTTCTGTAGGCATCCTCGGCTGCAGAGTAGTCCTTCGATATAAAATAGAGATTCCCGAGATTGTTGAAAACGGGACTCTCGGCTCCGTCAAGTCGTGACGCCCTCTTCAGATATTCCCCGGCCTTTCTGTAATCATTTTTCTTCAGGGCCAGTTCGCTCATGTCGAACCAGAGTCGCCAGTTGCCCGGATCGATCGATACTCCCTTTTTCAGGCTCTTCTCCGCTCCGGTCAAGTCGTTCCGGTCAATCAGGGCCTGTCCCAGCATACCGTAGAAATAGCCATCTTCGGGATATGCCCTGGAAAGCGTACCGAAGAACGAAACCTCATTATCGAAATTCGGTATCCGCTGCATCGTGCCTGCCGCATACAATACCAGCACCCCTGACACGGCAACGGCGGCCAACATGCCCGGCGAGACAGCGGAGGCATTCTTTAACGTAGAGCGCGCAATGGAGGCGCCGACAATGAAGAGCCCGACGGATGGAAGATAACTCATGTGGTCCGCTGATGCGTACAGGCTGTTGATCGGCATGAATCCGAGGACCGGCAGGAGAAAGATGATGAACCACAGCCCCCCGAAAAGGACCGTCCGCTCTTTGCGAAGAAAAAAGAGCAGGAACAGGAATGCAACGTCAATCACCACGGAGCCGGAGAAAGATACCCCTTTGAGGAAATAGAATCCGCTCAGGTGAACAGGCAGAAGGGATATGCGGAGATACTGCGCCAGGTTAACCGGAACATTCACCAGCCAGTCGGCAACCCTGATCGACCCGAGGCCGGCCCCCACCCTGCCGATCACGACGCGATGTACGACGACGAAAGCTGCAAGAATGAGCGTATAGATGCTGAAATCTCTCCATCCAATCACCGCTCGAAGATCCCGGTTCTTTCCACGCGACTCGTGCAGGTCGACGAGGAGGATGGTTGCGGGGAAGACAAACGCCAATTCCTTCGAACCGAGCGCAAGGAGGAAGGCGATACATGAAAGCACGAGCGAGACGGCTGGGCTACATCCCCTTTTCCGCCGGATGTAAAAGATCAGCGCCGGCAGAAGAAAGAATGAACAGAGTATGTCGGTCCGCCCGGCGATCCATGCGACCGACGGAGCACGGGCCGGATGGGCGGCGAACAGGAGGGCCGAGACCATGGCAATCCAATAAGCGTCCAGCAGGAACCATATGAGGATAAAGACCTCGAACGAGACCAGACCGTGCATGACGATATTGAACAGGTGATAGGAGAAAGGGGCTCGCCCCGAAAGATCATAGTTCATCAGATAGGTTATCGATGTAACGGGACGGTAGTAGGCGGACTGCCTTCCTTGCCCGATCGGACCGAAGGGGCTGGAAAATATCTGCGGGATAGACCGGTTCTCATGCACCTTCGGGTCCTTCAGGATCAGGCTGGTATCATCCCAGAGAAACCCGGCACGCAGGTTTCCCCTATAGAGGACGAGTACTTCCAGCAATATCAGAATGAACCCGGCGATAACCCGTGACGGTTTCATCGTCGTCACCCACCCCTTCCGCTCCGTTTGAATAGCGACTCCGGCGCCGCTTCTACAAGCATCATGATGTAGCGCCATATCCAGTGTGTATAAATCACGTTCCGTCTCCTCTGCTGCCCCCGGTATATCGACCGTGCCACAGCCTCCGGAGTGGATGTCAGCAGGGAAGGCAGGTTCATGCCTGCGGTCATCCTGGTCCTGACGAATCCAGGCTTCACCGTCATGACATGCACCCCTGCGCCGTATAGTCTGTTCCTGAGCCCTGATAGATAGGCGGTGAGCCCTGCCTTTGCCGATCCGTATATGTAGTTGCTCCCCCTCCCCCGGTCACCGGCGACCGAGCTGATCCCGATGATAAACCCCTCTCTTCGCCTTTCGAGATCACCGGCAACGATATCGAGGAGACCGGCCACACCGGTGTAATTCGTATTGATAATCCGACGCGCTTCGACCGGATCGTGCTCGGCTCTTTCCTGGTCTCCCAGGAACCCCACGGCCGAAACCACCCCGAGCGGTTTCTCTCCCAGCCCCTCGTAAAATGCCTCGTGTGAATCAAAGTCGAGTATGTCAAGTTCCCTCGCCTCGGCCCTGCGTCCGGTCCTCACACCAATGTCCGCCACCAAGGGAGCAAGTGTCTCCCCGGCATCCCGCGCAGCAAGGATCAGGTCCCAGCCGTGCCGGGCATACTCGAGCGCAACCGCTCTTGCAATATCGCTCTTGGCCCCGATGATCAGCAGAATACTCATATTCCCACCCTTTCAGACTGGAGCGACCGAAACGTACGGTCCATTCCGTTCTCCTTCCGGAATCGCCTGAACCTGTCTATCATCGGATACCCCTTTTCGAACGTATTCCTCCTTACGCGTACATCCTTTGCCAGATAGATCCGCCCCCCGTGATCGAGGACGAGTTCGTCAAGCCTGTCCAGAAGCGAAAAGAGTCCCGGCTCGATCTTAAAATCGAGCGCAAGGCTGTACCCTTCAAGGGGAAAGGATAGATAGTTGTCGTTTGCCGGTCCGTAAAGTTTCAGGACCGCCAGGAACGACCCTTTGCCGGAAGCGGATATGGTATCAAGAATCTGTGACAGGCCTTTGTAACTCATCTCCATCGGGAGTATAAACTGGTACTGCGTGAAGCCGTTTCTCCCATAGATCCGATTCCAGTGATCTACTGCGTCGAGGGGATAGAAAAATGTGTCCAGATCGACCCTGCTGCGTGATATCCGTCGGCGTATCCTTCCGTAATATAACCCGTTGAATGCCCGGACAGTCCGGCTATTCAACATACATGACGGAAGATTGAACGGGACGCCTGGTCTGCGGGACGGCCGGTAACACAAATCTCCGTCATCGGCGAAATCTCCGGTCATCAGTAATGCACGCCCAAGCTCCGGCCCACTCGCCAGGCAATCGATCCATGCAACAGAGTAAGGCACCTCCCGATATTCCTTGAAGGCCTCAAAGGTCTCGCTCAGGTCTTTTGTCTTAATGGTGGTCTGTTCCACATGTACAGAATGGATTCTTTTCATGCGGATCTTCGCGTCGAGTATGACGCCGGTCAAACCCATGCCTCCGCAGGTCGCGTGGAAGAGTTCGGAATTCATGCCGCTGGAACAGGTAAGGACCTCTCCGTCCGGCGTCATCATCCGGAATTCCACCACGCAACTACTGAAACAGCCCGCCACATGGTGGTTTTTGCCGTGCACATCGCTCGCAATGGCACCCCCCACCGTGATCAGCTTGGTGCCGGGAGTGACCGAGAGGAACCACCCCCGAGGCACAAAAACCTCAAGTATCCCGGAGAGAAGCGCTCCCGCCTGAATGTGGAGAATCCCTTGCTCACGATCAAAGCCGAGAAAACAGTCGTGCGGCACAACCTCAATCAGACTCCTCCCGAGGGCACTGTCTCCATAACTTCTTCCGTTCCCCCGCGGGATCATCTCATCGTTTGAATGCATAATATCCACGAGATCGCTCTCCCGCTCGAACAGGAGACGCCGACACTCTATTTCAGGATACATCCCCCAGCTCGTACAGAGCATAAGCTGCTATCCTCATTATTCGGTTCGAAGCCGCCGTAGACCAATTCGTCATCATCCGGCAAGTTTACAGATAGAGGATCCATGCAAAACAGACAATCCATCCGGCCAAAGTCCACTGGATGAAACGATCCTTCATTATAATCCTGGTGGGAGAACTGCTATCCTCCATGACCAGCGTAATCTGGAGATAACGGAGAATCCCCAGGATGACGAAAATAACGGTGATGTAGAGATAGTGACTGTGGAATTTTTCAACAATATCCTCCGATGTTGTGTAGATCGTGTATGCCACGATCACCACGGACGCCATGATCCCCATCGCTGTATTGAGAAAATGGATATTGTAGCCGTCGATAATCTTCCGCATCTTCTCTCCCGTGTCCAGATAGATCAACACATCGTCTCTCCTTTTTGCCAATGCCAGGAACAGCGCAAGGAGGAAGGTCATGACAACAATCCATATTGAAAGGGGGATCCCGGTCGCCGCCGACCCGATGAAGAGACGGAGGACGAACCCGATAGCAATGGTAATAACATCGAGTATTGCAACATGTTTTAGATAGAGGGTATAGGCGATATTCATGGCAGCATAAGCAGCAAGAATGAAAAATGCAACTGCTCCAAGGATGCTGATCAACCCACCCCCCGCGGCAGCCAACATAGCCATCAGAAAAAACGCCTGCGTGGCGGATGCGGCACCCGAGGCAAGGGGTCGGTTCCTCTTTTCCGGATGATGACGGTCCTTCTCCATGTCGTGATAATCGTTAAATATATATACAGCACCGGCCGTGAGCGAAAAGGCGGCAAAGGCAATGAATGCGTTCCACACAAGCTGGACATTCCCCACCCTGCCGGCGAAGAAAAGAGGTGCAAAGACAAAGAGATTCTTGATATGTTGATAAGGTCGCACTAAAAGCAAAAAATTCAGTCGGATATTCACTGGATCGGCACATCCCTTAAACGTCGACAATCAGTCTATTCCCTTGAATGGCAGGATTAGATATTACAGAGAGGCATACAGTCCGTCAAGAGGAATCCGTTCTGGACTTCCCCCAATTTTCAACGACTTCCTCCCCCTCTCACATTCTCTTTCCCTGGAGAGAGGATACTGAGAAAACGACGTTGGTCGCTTCGATTGAGAGAATGGAGATATTTCCCAGAATACTCAATAATGGATACGATCAGAATGGTCTCGCAGGTGCGGTACGTTTGTAGAAGATCGGATTGGAGATAATGCGGTGTTTCGGCGCACGAATCTCCACACGGATGTACCCCTTGACCCGCAAAGGGATAAATTCATACTCCTCGTCAAGGGGAAGTCTGCCGCTGAGAGTCTTGACGAGCCGACCGGAATCGATGAGGTCGGCCTCACAGAAGAGCTTTTCCTTTCCTTCGAGATAGACCGAGAGATGAACCTTCAGCGGCTTTCCCGCGCTCTTCACGGTCTCACCGGCATACGACCAGCTCAATCCGTCTTCGGTCGTGATGGAGAAATCGTCCAGCCGGAACCGATTTGAATCCCCCTGATAAACGGCATACATCCGCCCCCTGCGCATGGCGTCAAGCACTGCGTTGCGGCTCTTCTCTTTCACCAGGAAGATGGTCTGTCCACGCCGGAAGTCCGACCATGAATTCTGCCCCTGCCGGTGAAAATCGAGACCGCAGATCCCCCAGGGGGGGTTCTTGCGTTTTCCCGCGCAATACTGCAGAAGTGTACGGTCCCATTCCTTCCCCGGATCCGTCGCATGGATGGTATCTCCGTAGAGGGCTTCAAATCCGGTGTAGCCGTAGGTCCGCACAAGGTCCGATGGATGCGGCCCGGTATGCATCCGCACGGTCGGCAGGGAGATCCCGGCGATCTCTTTCCGGAAGACAGCCTCCCGGTCCCCGTAATGGGCCTCGGGATGGGCCCAGAAGGTCATCCCGCCATGTTCACGGACATAGTCAATCAACCGTTGATAGGGTGCAACCCCCTGGTCGCCGTGATAGGGGTCGAAGGGGGAACTCCGGAAAGGCTGCGCGTCCAGACCGCCGAGAATACCGATGATCAGCAGCACTTTGCCGGCGGTGCGGAAGATCCCCTTCCAGGAGATCAGTACCACACCGGCCAGCAGGAGCCCAAGGTAGACAAGGAAGCGGGGCAACAGGGCACGGACATTCTCCGTGGAGAAGCCGTTGTCCAGGATCGGAAGGTTGTCGATCACCCGGGGATCGGTCAGACCGATCACGTGGATATGTTTGCGCCAGTCGTGGGTAACCAGTTCCCCGCTACGGAGGGCCCCGGTCCAGTAATAGAAGGGAGCCGACTCCAGGCCCGGCACGAGGATGATCTCCGGATGGGCCGCATCGACGGCATCGACACGGGCCAGGTATTTCCGGATCCCTTCCTTCAGAACGGACCTGCGGGAACGGGTGAAAGAGAAGAGATGGGGAAATGGCGGCAGACCGTAACTCATCGCAATCCGGTCATGGTCGCTCAGAACGATGACATCGACCTGCCGCTCCCGGGCAAGTTTCACCAGTTGGTCAAGAGTGTGCGCACCGCTGCTGAATTCCGAGGTATGGACATGAACCACGCCGGTGAGGGAGATCCACCCGCCGGCCTCTCCCGGGATGCAACAGACAAGGCCCCAAAGGATCAACCCTGCAAGAAAGGCGGTAGACCGTATGACAGTCCTCATGGGACGTCCTCGTTCTCTTTCAGAAACTTTTTGACAAAAGATGGATCTCTCTTCGCCATCTTATGCAACCTCCACGGCATCGCGCAAAAGGTCCTGGACGATCCCGCCGTTCCCCGGATATTCGACGACCCGCACCTTCAGGGTCATAGGGTGAGTCCCCTCCTGCGCCAGTGTATTGTCAAATATGGTTTGCAAGCGTTCGATCAGGTAGCTCATCCCTTCCCCTTCCTCCGGGGTCATTACCACAAAACTCTCCCCCCCCATGTAGGAGACTACATCGGTGGCCCGGACATTTTCTTCAAAGAATCGTGCAATCCTTTGAAAACACCGTCTCCTCTCCTCCGGGTCGGAAAAGGCGGAAAGACGGCTCTGCAACCCTTTGAGATCAAAAAGTAGGAGGGCAAAGCTGTGATCACCGTAGCGGTCGCACCGCCGGATTTCGTCGATGACCCGTCGGCTCATATATTGAAAACTGGGCAGGCCGGTCTCCCGGTCAACCATGGCCACCTGTTCCGACCGGCGGAGACGTACGGCCAGTTTCTCTTCGACAAAGCCAAGGGTTTTGAGTGCGAAGAGGATTCCCATGGCAATCAGCGCCAGCATCATCAGAGTGTATTCCGAGGGAATCAGGGTGAGGACGAAGGCGGTCAGGCCGAGGTGAATACAGAAGAAATAGATCAGGAGGACGACTTTCTTCTCCCGGATACCGAGTCGAACCAGGCGGTGATGGAGATGTTCCCCGTCGGCGGAGAAGATATTCTTCTTGACCTTGCTTCGACGGATCACGGCCATCAGGGTGTCGAGCACGGGCACCCCGAGCGCAGCGAGGGGGATCATGAGGGCCATCATGGTCGCCCCCTTCTGCAATCCCTCAATCCCGACGACAGAGAGGACAAAACCTAAAAACATGCTCCCGGCATCCCCTAAAAAGATCCGGGCCGGAAAAAAATTATACCGGAGAAATCCGAGGCAACTCCCGGCCAGTACGGCCGTCAGCACCATCCCGGTCAGGTCGCCCCGGTGCCCTGCCACGGCAAAAAGCGTCAGGGATCCGATGAGGGCGACCCCCGAGGCCAGGCCGTCAAGCCCGTCGATCAGGTTCATGGCATTGACCATGGCCACAACCCAAAGAACGGTGACGATCCCCCCGGGGACCGGGCCGAGATGAAAATTCCCGCCCAAGGGGTTGGTGAGAAATTCGATTCGGACACCGGCCCAGGCAAGAGAAATCCCGGCCAGGATCTGCCCCCCCAATTTCCAGCGGGGCCGAAGAGAACGGAAATCGTCGACCAACCCGGTGAACAGGACCAGGGTCCCCCCGCAGAGAAATCCCGTGACCGCCTTTTCTTTCATATTCAGGAGATCGGGAAATTTGATCGCCGTAACGAGAAAAACCGCCATGAACCCGGCAAAGATCGCCACACCCCCGAAGTAGGGGATATTCCGGGCATGGATCTTTCTCCCGCCCGGCCGGTCAACACAGCCGAGCCGCAGGGCAAGATGTCCGGCCACCGGGGTCGTAACAAGAGATGAGAGCAACGCTCCGGTAAAAAGAAAGAGATAAAAGATCCAGGGGGTCATAATGTTATCCGGTCTTCCGGTTTGCGATCACCTTCTCGAAATCGCAGCGCTTCAAAGATAATTCAGGTACGGCGATCCCTTTTTGCTTCAGGCAAAGATCGTACACCGCAACAATCTCATCGACCATGGTCCCGGCATCAAACTTTTCGCCAATCCGCCGCCGGGCATTTTCCCCCATCCGAAGCCGCAGGCCCGGATCGTTGAGAAGCCGGAGCATCGCCTCCGCAAGGAGAGACGGTTCCCCGGGAGGAATCAATATCCCTGTTTTCCCGTCAACCACGACATCGGGGATCCCCCCGACGGTTGTCGCCACCACGGCTTTCCCGGAGGCACCGGCCTCGAGGAGGACTCGGCCCATCCCTTCGTAGAAGGAAGGAAGGATACAGAAATCACAGAGGGCCGTGATCTCGGCAATCTTCGTCCGGAATCCCGCGAAGATAACCGATGCCTCGATCCCGTATTCCCGGACCCGTTCACGCAGGGAGGGTTCCAGGTCTCCCTCTCCCACGAGGAGGAGTTTTACATCAGGATGTTTCTTCAACACACCGGTTATCGCCTTCAGCGCGACGGTGTGTCCTTTGCCTTCCCAAAGCTTCGAAACAAAACCGATCACCGGGTCCGTCATCCCGAGACCGAGTTCGTTCCGGAGCCGTCCCTGTTCCGCCCGGTCATACTTACGAAAGGCCTCCAGATCGATCCCGCTGTAGATTTTCGAGTACGCCCCCTCCTGGAGGATTCCTTCCCGTTCCGCCCAGTCGATCATCGGCTGGGAGATATAGATCATCCGGTCCGCCCATCGGGCGGCCCGCCGTTCCAGTCTTTTAAAAAGAACCCGCCGGATCCACGGTTCATTGTCGTGGAAGGAAAAACCGTGGACCGTATGGATCACTACGGGGGTCTTTGCAATCTTCCCGGCCAGTCGGCCCAGGAACCCCGCCTTGGAGTTATGGGTATGGACGACGGTGATCTCTTCCCGGCGCAGAATCCGCACCAGTTCGAAGAGGGCCCGAAGGTCCTTCACCGGATGGAGCGGCTGCACCATGTTCCGCACCTCGTGAACGGCCATGCCGTTTCCCCGGACAATGTAATTAAGCATCCCCCCCGGGGCGCAGGCAAGAGAAACCTCGAAACGATCCCGGGGCGTCCGTTTCATCGTCAGGTAGGTGTTGATCCCCGACCCGCTTACGATCGGGAGGGTATGGACGTGCAGGACCTTGATCCGGTTCATTCATGCCACTCCATGTCTGGCAGACCTGTCCGCAAATTCGACGACATTCGAGTGCGGCAGGGCAGCCTCCGCCCCGCGCAGAGAAACCAGTGGTCCCTCACCTGCGGCGGCAGCCCTCGGCCCTGCGGCAACAGTTTCCTCCACGACCTTTAAGACCTCCTCCGGACGGATTGACCAGAGGCAGTCCCGGTCCCGGCAATCAAAATTCGTACAAGGGCTGCAGACCACTGGATGATAAAGCAGATGATGAAACCCCTCCCCCCCGTAAGGACCATACCGACCCGGCTTGCCCGGTCCGAAGAGGGCCACGACGGGGATCCCGACCGCCACGGCCAGGTGCATCGGGCCCGTATCGTTCGTAACCACCAGGTCACAGGTTTCGAACAGCGCCGCCAGCTCGGGAAGGGAAAGTTTTCCGGCCAGATCGACGGGACGATGGTCCATCTCGGAGATAATCCGTTCTACAACAGGACGGTCGGCCTCACTACCGACGATCAGGATCTCCGCACCGGTCCTTTCCGTCAGCCGATCGGCAAGGGAGGCGAAATACTCCGCCGGCCACCGTTTATAGACGGCATCGCCCCCGGGGTTCAGGACAATACGAAGGCTTCCTCTTTTCCCCGCCTCCCCGGCCTGAAGAACCCCGGCGACACGGGAACGGTCTTTATCACTCACCGGAAACGCAAGCCCCTCTCCGGGATCTTCCGCCCCAACGAGGCGGACCACATCAAGGTTCAGGTCAACCTCATGACGGGAGGCAAAGGCCGGGTCCTCCCAGGAGTCATCGATTGCGGCATCATAGAAGGTTCCCCGTCCGTCGGTGTTCCTCCCAACGGAAAATTTCGCCCCCACCACCTGCAACAGCAGCCGGAAGCGGAAGGCACCGCGGCGGGAAAAGAGATGATAGAGATTGACCGCCAGATCGTATTGTCTGCTCCGGAGCTGACGGAGAAGATGGAACAACGGCTTGATCTCGGAGAGGACGATCCGGTTCTGCATCCCTTCCGTAGGGATCTCGAAAACATGGTCCACATAAAGGCATCGCTCCAGAAGAGGAACGCATTTCGGTGTCACCAGAAGATCAATCACCGCTTCCGGGAAGCGTGCCCGGAGAGCACGAAGAGCCGGTACGGCGAGGATCAGATCGCCGATTCCCGCCGCCTTGATCACCAGAATTCTCCCGGCCTTGCCCGACCATATTTTCGAGATCATCTCAACCCGCTCCTGTAAGAATACCTTCACGATGGGAGATTCGTTCCCGGTCAAGATAAAGACGGCACCAGACTTCCAGGGAAAGAAGCGCCCAGATCTGGTGCGTCATGACCCGTTTCCCCTGGAAATGATCGGCGATCATCGTCTCAAGACAGGCGGGCCGGAAAAACCCCCGTGCCGTCGACCGCGGGGCCAGCAGCATCTCCCGCACATACCCCTCCAGGTCCCGGCGGAAC
Source organism: Deltaproteobacteria bacterium (assembly GCA_013151235.1). Classification (NCBI taxonomy): domain Bacteria; kingdom Pseudomonadati; phylum Myxococcota; class Myxococcia; species Deltaproteobacteria bacterium. The sequence goes on from JAADIO010000041.1 coordinate 11,022, forward strand.
CAGGAACCGATCGGGACCATGAACCCCTGTTTTTTCCTGTTCAGGATCGCAGACGGCAGGACCCCTTTCATCATCTCCTTCATCAATCCCTTCAGACGGAGCCCCCTCATCCTGAACGAGGTGGGGAGGGCCGACATGAACTCCACGAGACGGTGGTCGCAGAAGGGAACCCGGAGTTCCAGGGAATGATTCATGCTCATGGCATCTCCCATCAAAAGGAGGTCCGACGGGAGATAGGTCGTCAGATCGTGCAGCACAACATTCCCGACATAGTCCCCTCCCCCCAGGCACAGCCGGGCCGCCCGCCGGGCTTCCCCTCCCTCCACCGGCAGCAGTTCCCGGAATTCATCCGTATAGAGGGAGTCTTTCATCTGCGGAGTCACGAAGGTCGTCCAGTCGAGATAACGCTCCGCCGGATCGGTAAGCCCCCCCCGGGCAAAACGCTTGATCCAGCCGCCGATATTCCGGCTCCGGGTACTCTCGGGGATCCGCTCCGCGAGGGGCGGGACCACCCCCCTGCGAATCCACGACGGGACACGGTCATAGAGGCGGGAAAGACGCGCCCCTAAATAGCGGGGATAGCCGAGAAAAATCTCATCGCCACCGATCCCGCTTAAAGCCACCGTCACAAAACGGCGGGTCTCCCGGGAGACGAGAAAGGTCGGGAGGGCCGAGGAATCGGCGAACGGTTCCCCCACGGCTTCGATGATTTCCGGAAGGAGGGAGACCACATCGGGAGCCAGGATAAATTCATGATGATCGGTGCCGAAGGCGTCCGCCACGATCCGGGCCTCGGCCAGCTCATTATAGGAGGCATCTTCTTCTCCGTAACCGATGGTGAAGGTCTTCACCGGCTCGCTCATGCACTCCGACAGGAAGGCGACGATACAGGCCGAATCCATCCCGCCGCTCAGGAAGGCACCGAGGGGGACCTCGCTGATCATACGGGACCGGACGGCATCACGCAGCAGGGCAAGGGCCTGTTCCTTCGCCTCTGCGAAGGAAACCTTCTCCCCGGCCTCAGGCATGGGGGGCGTCCAGTAACGGCGGATGTTGATCTCACCCCGGTGCCAGGTCAGGCAATGGCCGGGAAGAAGCTTTTGGACGGAACGGAAGATACTCATCGGCGCCGGGACATAGAGAAGGCTCAGGTAGGCATCGACCGCCTCAGTCCTCAGGGTATTCAGCGATGGGTCGGCGGCAAGGAGCGCCCGGATCTCTGAGGCAAAGAGGAGACGGTCCCCCTGTTCGGCGTAGACCAGCGGTTTGATTCCGAGGCGGTCCCGGACCAGCAGGAGACGTTCCGCCCTGCGGTCCCAGAGGGCGAATGCGAACATCCCCTGGAGACGGGAAAGGCAGTCCTCCCCGTAATCTTCATAGAGATGAACGATCACCTCCGTGTCGGAAAAGGTGGAGAACTCATGGCCTCTCCGGACAAGGTCCCGCCGCAACTCCCGGTAGTTGTAGATCTCTCCGTTGAAGACCACACAGACCGATTTCTCTTCATTGAAGATCGGCTGGTGTCCCGAGGCAAGGTCGATAATCGCAAGGCGCCGCATTCCGAGGGAGACGGAGCGATCCAAAAAGACCCCTTCGTCATCAGGGCCGCGATGAAAGATGGACCGGCACATCACCGACAGCAGGGATGGATCAGGCCTGCCCGCAATTCCAACGATTCCGCACAAAATTCCCTCTTTTCCAAACAAAATCAGGGAAGGATAAAAAGAGCTTTCTATTTAATTTTAATACAGTCAGCAAATTTAGACAATATTTTATTATCCAAAACATTGACGGGAAAAAGGGGTCAAAGGGGTCAAGTCTGCTCTTGGCTCACATTGATCCAGAAAAATTTTTCGTAAGGTAAGTCAAGAGCAGACTTGACCCCTTTATGGTTGAGATAACGGTTGATTTTAAGTATTGTTTAATTTATAATTTATATATAGTTATGTTGTTTTATTGGAGTAATACTTGAGATATTTTACCGTGGCCAACAAGAAGAAAAATCATGAACCGGAGAGACGGCTCATGACCCTCCTGAACCGGATCACCGGACTCGATAGGGAAGCCATCGGAACACTCCTTGAAAAAGGGCGGGACTGGGATTCTTTTTGCCGGACTTCCGTCGCCCTCCTTGCCGCTCCTCTCTTTTACTGGAACCTGAAACCGTGGGAAGGGCAGGAACCGATCGCCACCGAACTCATCCCCTTTCTCAGGGAGGAGTACCTGGAGACCCTGGCCCGGAACCTGTATCTCTTTCATGAGTGCGATACCGTCCTGGAAAAGCTGGCCGGCAAGGGGATCCCCGTCATCCCCCTGAAGGGAGCAGCCCTGGCACGGGACCTCTACCCTTCCATCGCCGTCCGTCCCATGTTCGATATCGATCTCCTGGTCCGCAGGGAGGATCTTCCCGCCGTCGACGAGGTCCTGCGGAAGAACCGGTACCGTCCCCTGTCCGCTCCGGACCCGGGTAAGGGTTTCACTTACGAAAGCCACTACATCAAGGAGACGAAGGCCCCCGTCGTTCTCGAGATCCACTGGAACCTGGGGGAAGAGAACCGCTACCGGCTCGACATCGACGGGATCTGGAGCCGGGCCGTCCCGAATGCCGGGGGAACCGGCCTTGCAATGTCCGCCGAAGATACGCTCCTCTACCTGGCCCAGCACTTCTTCAAGCACTATCTCTTCAAGCGGCTGATCTGGCTCTGCGACATCCACGAGTGGATCGGGCGGGAAGATATCCGCTGGGATCTTCTCATCGAACGGGCACAGTCCCAGTCGATCGCCACCTTCCTCTTCTATACCCTGAAGATCTACGAGGACTTTTATGAAACGGACCTTCCCATCCGTCCGGAATCGATCCTGAAGATCGGCCCCCTCCGCAAAGCCGTCCTGAACGGCTATGTCCGCCGTTTTCCCATGTTCCGCTCCGTGGAAAAGGAGAACTACCTCCGCCAGCGGATCTTCGCCTTCAGTTGCATCGACCGGATGCCCGACCGTCTACGCTTTACAATGGATGCACTGCGGCGGGACCGGGAACGGCGGTCTGCCTGAACGCTTTGCGGAAGGCCCTGAAAACTTCATCCGGGAGAATCCCCCGCATACAATCATGGGTCTTCACCCTGCACCAGCCCCGGTTACAGCCGATACAGGGAAGATCATTCATACGAAAGACATGGTGTTCCATGCCCTGCGGCCACCATTGAACCGCCTTCGTCGGCCCCATGAAAGAAAAGGTCTTTGTCCCCACGGCACAGGCCAGATGGAGGGGCCCGGAGTTGTTACAGATCAGAAGATCGAGCCGGGAGAGAAAGACCGCGAAATCCCGCAGGGACGGAAAGGGGGGCGCAACCTCCGGCCTCATCCGCATCCGTTCCTGTACCCGGCGGAGAATCTCCCAGTCGGACGGTCCGCCGCAAAGGACAACCCGTGCCGATCCTTTTTCAATCAGGAGATCCGACAGTTCAGCGAAATACTCCACCGGCCAGCGTTGCGTCCAGTGGGTGCCGCCGGGATGAACCCCGACGAGGGGAATTCCCTCATTTTTCCGGCCCACCGGATGACCCGGCCGGAACGGCTCCGTGGCGTTACCCGGCAGATCCAGCCGGACTTCCCGGGAGGGATTTTCAACCCCCAGCGGCACGAGGAGCGCAAGGAGCCGATCGACGGTATGTTTTTCACCGTCCGGTCCCGGCACAACCTCATCGAAGAAGACGCCCCTTCCGTCCTGACCGTAGCCGACGGAATAACCCGATCCGGCCAGTCCGGCAAGAAACGCGGGGAAGAGCAACCCGTCGGTGTTCAGGTCAATAACAAGATCAAATTCGTTTTCCCGGAGCGACCGGACAAGTCTCCGTATCCCGGTCAATCCTCCCCGACAGGTACCGACCATGACGTCATCCACCCCGGGACAAAGATCGAAGATTTCTCTGACGGCCGGAGGGCAAAGCACAAGGATTCGGGCGCCGGGGAAACGGCCCCGCAGGACGGAAACGCAGGGAAGGGAAAGAACGGCGTCCCCGAGCCGCTGCTGGGAAATAACCAGGATCCGTCCGGGAGATTCCGGGAACTTCCTTTTTGGTCTTCCCGCCCCGCAAAGAACGAGCAGGAAAAGCCCGCCCCTGCGAAGGGAAAGCAGGGATTTCTTCAGGAGGGACCGCATCCGATGAAAGATCATGAGGCCAGGATCTCCTCGTAGAGCAACTCGACCCTGCGTGCATGTTCCCGGAGGCTGAAATATTCCCGGACACGCTCCCTGCCCTTCTCTCCCATACGTAACCGCAAGGCAGGATCGTCCGCAAGTTTCCGCATCGCATCCGCCAGGGCATCGACATCCCCGAAGGGGACGAGCAGTCCCGTCACGCCATCTTCCACGATCTCAGGAACCGCATCGACGGCAAAGGCCACGACCGGTTTTCCGCAGGCCATCGCCTCGATGAGGACACGGCCGAAGGCCTCCGTCCGGGAGGGGAGGGCCAGTATGTCAACGGAAGACATGACGCCGGGGATATCTTCCCGGTAACCGGCAAAGGTCACGGTACCGGACAATCCCAGACGGGCCGCCTGCCTTTCCAGATCCTTACGATAGGGCGTCCGCTCTCCCACGATCAGAAGATGGAGACCGGCACCATCCTCACGTGCCTTCCTGAGCGCCCGGATCAGCTTGTCTCCCCCCTTGTCCGGCTCGATCCGTCCGATCAGCCCTATGACAACCTTTCCCGGCAGCCCGGAATCAGCCCGTTTCTCCGCCCGCCCGCCTGATTCATAGAGATTCGGGTCGAGCCCGTTATAGACGACCGTGACCTTCCGGCCTCGATCCCAGGGGAACCGGCCCGCCACGGCACGGGATATGGCAATTACGCGGGACGCCAGGGCATAGAGAAAACGGTCGTAGACCGGCTCCCTGGACGCGATCCGGACGTGCCAGACGAGGGGAATCCCCGAACACCGGGCGGCAAGCCCTGCATAGAAGGTCGAACGTGATGCGTTCGTATGGACTATATCCACGCCTTCTTCCCGCATGACCCGGACCAGGCGCCGGACAACCCCCGCCGCCTTCAGAATATCAAGCCCGCGTAACGTGCCGAAGGGGATAATCCTGTATGGAACGGCCAGCCGGTCCAAATGCCCGGCAAGCTTCCCGGGCTCCGGAAGAACAACCATCGGGGCGAAACGCGTGCGGTCAATCCGTTGCAACAGCACGAGGAGGCTCTGTTGCCCCCCACCCGCCATCTCAGCCGTATGCTCCACGAAAAGGATTTTCTTTTTTTCAGGAGGGACATCCCCCATTATTTTCTCCATAGTACAACCTTTCGGGAACAACAAATTCAGGCTGCAATGATCCGGTTGAGGCGTGATGCGATTCGGCTCCAGGTATACTCCGAATAGACTCGCTCCCTGCCTTGCCGGCCCAACTGTCGTCGGAAAGTGTTTTCCTTCAAAAGAAACCGTATGGCCCCCGAAAGCGACTCGATATCATCCGGCGTGACGAGCAGGCCGGTTTCCTCATGTACGACGGCATCCTGAATCCCGCCGGAACGAGACCCGATGACGGCTTTCCCCATGGCGTTCGCTTCCAGATAGACAATCCCGAACCCCTCCACGTCCCCGTCTTCCTCGATTTCCACCGGGGTCAGCACAAAGAGATCGCACAAGGAATAATAGGCGGGAAGAGATTGTTCTTCTACAAACCCGGCAAAGATGACCCGGTCTTCGATCCGGAGATCTTTGACCAGGGTTTCCAATCGGCTTCTTTCCGGTCCCTCTCCAACGATGAGATAGACCAGTTCCGGGAACTCCGGGGAGAGTTTTTTTACCGCACCGATCACCGTATCATGCCCTTTCCGCTTGACCAGTCTGGAAACCGTCAGGAGAACCGTTTTGTTACGGATTCCAAGCTGAGCCGCCAGCCGGGACGGGTCCGTATCCGCCGCCCATTTTTCCGGATGGATCCCGTTGGGAACGACAGTGATCCGCTCTCCCGATATCCCCAATCCCCGAATCGCCTCCGCGGTAAAACGGCTCACCGGCAATATCCCGTCGGCGCGCTGAAAGACCCGAATCATCCAGCGTTTGAAAAATTTGCTCCGCTGAGGTTCAAGAACATCCAGTCCGTGGGCAAAGACAAAATAGCGAACCCTCAGGAGATGAGACAACAGAAAGGAGACGATCCCGCAAGGGGACCAGGTGTTATTCACGACAATCCGGATTCCGTGCCGAACCAGGATGTACACGGCAAAGAGGGTGATCACGACAATATTGCCGATCAAAGAATCCCGCAACGGGTATCGGTAGACTCTTTTCCCTTGCAAATCCGGAACATCCCGGTCCATGCCGGGTACGTTCGGAGCGAGTACATAGACCTCGCCCCCTTGTTCCGTAAGCCCGGCAACGATCCCGAGGGCGTGCTCCGACATCCCCCCCGACATCGGCGGAAAATCAACCGTCACCATCAGGACCCGCTTAGGGTGATTCTGTTGTCTTCGCAACGGCATTTCAAATCCTTTTTCCTTGAAGGTCCCTTTTCTTTTCGTCACATCCGAACGATGGAAAAGAGTTCCTTGATTCGGTCTTCATAGGTATTCCCGGTCTGGATCTTCCGGAAACCTCTCTCACGGATGGTTTCCCGATCGTCAGGGTGCTCCAGGTAATAATGTATCTTTTGCCGAAGATCCTTTGCATCCCGATAGCAGATGACTTCGTCTTCCGGTTTCAGATATTTGGAAATTTCCTTCTTTTCATCCACGATCTGAAATCCGCCGCAACCGGCGATATCAAAAAAACGCTGGTTCACCCCTTCAATGTCATCGTAATGATGAAGGTTCAGGTTGATTCGTGAAGCGTTAATGACACGGGTATGATCCATCCCCCGGACATCATGCCCCGTACAATGTCGCCGCATCGGGTCCTCCCCGGAAAGAGTCCGCCATCCGTCTCCCCAGATTTTCAGATCCACGTCGATAAGTCCGCTGAAGTAGGTTTTTCGAAAGGGATACATGGACCCGATAAAACCGACATCAGCCCCAAAACGTTCCCTCTCCCCCGGCGATAACGCAAGCCGCTTCTGGATCTCCACATCATAGGCGTGGGCCAGATAATAGACATTGTTCCACCCTGCATTACGGAGCGTACGATTCCAGTAGGGGTTCTTGGTAAAGAAATAATCATAAACCGCGAGGGCACCCGCAACGCACGGATAAGCCATCGGCCGTGGATCGGGGAACCAGTTGATCAATGAACACCCTGCAATGCTCCGCGCCGCACGCAGTGTCTCCGGATAAATCAATTCCCCTTTTTGCACAAAGATCAGATCCGGCGCCTGATCCTTCACGACGTTCAGCAGACGGCTGTTCATCCTTCGCACAAGGAGTGATCGCAAACCCGGCGCACGGAGTCTTACCCCCTTTCGGTAATCGAAAACATGAACCTCATGCCCGCACCGTTTCAGCGCTTGTGCCGTGGACCATCCAAAGGAACTGTAGAAATGCACCGCAACAAGCAATATCTTCATTGAGCTTCCGCCTGATTCTCTTGAGGAACCCAATCATGGGACCGGTCGTCCGTGCCGGTTGCTCCGATCCGACGGATGATCTTCGCCGGATTACCGCCCACAAAACTCATCGAAGGGACATCCTTTGTCACCACGGCACCCGCCCCGACCACCGCACCGTCACCAATGGTCACCCCGGCCAGCACCATCGCATTCGATGCAATCCATACCCCTTTGCCGATCGTAATCGGCCGACAACGAACGACACGCCTCCTGTCTGCATCGAGACATTCCATATCATGATAGGGTGTGAGAAGCCGGACGTTGTGTCCGAAGAAAGAATGCGGTCCGATGGTGATCGTCGCCGAGTCATCACAGAAGGTGTTCTGAAGGGCAACGTGATCCCCCACGATCATGTTCCCCCACAAGAAGCGGAACCCCCGGGCAATCGTTACCTCCCGGCCGACATGAATATTGCGTCTTCGAAAACGGTGGGACATTGGATAAGTGAGCAATCTTCGAATCCACCCGGATAGTTTCACCCACACCGGCCTTTTGCCGGTGAACGATCGTAACCGGTGCGGACCGAAGCGTTGGCCGCAACTCCGGCAGATCCGGTCATCCCTTTCGTATTCTTCCATAGGAACCATTTTCGTACTTCCACATACAGGGCAACGATCCATCGTTTTCCTCATACACCGGGGGTCGAAACTTTCGCCGGCAGTAATTGCTGAAGGATGTTCCAATCTTCCCGGTCAAAGGTTCGGAGAAACAGGAGAACAATGACATAAACCGTGATTCCAAAAGGGATGGACAACAACAGGCTGTATTCACGAACACCATAAACGGCCATTCCCATCATACTGCTCCCGAGGATCGCCCGGAGCATGAAGGAGGAAATCTTCGGCACATAAACGTACTGCCGCACGGCCTTGTACGTGAGCGTCACCAGAATCACCTCCGTCAAAACGGTTGCCACACTGGCTCCTATAAACCCGTAAAAGGGGATCAGGATCAGGTTCATGACAACATTGACCGCCGCACAGATCACCATATTATAGGTTGTGCAAAGTTGCCGGTTGGCGGAATTCAGGAGATTCCCGAACATCGCCGTCACAAAAGACAAGGCCAGGGTCCAGCTCAGGATCTTCAGGGCCGATGCCGATGCCGCATAGTCGGCCCCGTAGAGCATACCGATAATCGGTTCCGCCAGCACCGCCAGTCCGGTCGCCATGGGGAACCCGATGAGAACGGAGTACTTCAGGGACCGTTCAAAAACTTTCTTCATTTTGTTCCTGTCCGTCTCGAAATATCTCGCGGTCATCGGGAAGAGGGCCTGGCTCAGCGCACCGGGGAGAAACATCAGGACTAGAACAATGTTATACGCCGCATTATAATAACCGACCACGGCCATACCGATCATCTTGGAGAGCATCACGGAATCGACGCGGGCAAAGATACGTACGAAAACACTCCCCATTCCGAACGAACAGCCCTCCCGGACAATTCTCCACCATTGATTGAGATGGAAGCGGAAAAAGATGATTGTAAACCGGGCCCTCAGGATATAAAAGGTCAACACGAAGTGAATCACATTGGCCGCCAGTACGGAAAAACAGAGGCCCACAACCCCATAACCGCTCATCAGAACAATGAGCCCGAAGGTGAGGACCAGTACACTACGCAGGACAGAGAGGATGGAACCGTATTCCATTCGTTCAAACCCCTGGAATACGGAAACCATGAGACCGCTGAAGGAATGAATCAGGTAGGCGGCTCCGAGGATGTAAACGATCCAACGAACTTCCGATCCATATCCGAGGAGCCGGGTAATGAATACGATGACCCCCAAGGTCAGCACGGTATAGACCAGTTTCAACGCAAAGAAATCGGTCAAAATGGACGAGAGTCCTTCCCGGTCTCTGGCAACATCACGAATCAACAATTTCGTCAGACCGAGATCCGCCCAGACCACCAGGATTTCCAGCAGCGCTTTCGCAAAGGCGTATTTTCCAAAATCGACGGCCCCGAGTTTTCGAGCCACGTATATAACGAGGACAAAGGAAAGCAGATTGATCAGAAGGATTTCCGCGGAGAGAAAGGAGGTATTTTTCGCAACGCGTCTTAAGGTACCCATATCACGACCGGCTCTCCACAATATGGTTTCCCAGCACCAGAACGTCAACGCTGCCGGCAAGATAGGATCGGATCGCGTCTTCCGGGGAACAGACAATGGGTTCCTCATGCATGTTGAAGCTGGTGTTGATCACAAGAGGCAGTCCGGTGATCCTTTTGTATTCTGAAATCAACGAATGATATTTCGGGTTGTCCTGCTGCCGGACAACCTGAGGACGGGCCGTACGATCGATATGAGCAACTGCGGGGGCCGTTTCAACCTTGGAGTCTTTTACATCATAGGTCATGGTCATGAACCTTCCGGCCACATCCGAAGAGGACCATCCCGAATAATATTCTCCGGCATCCTCTTCCAGGATGCTCGGGGCAAAAGGCATGAACTCCGTTCGCTTCAGTCTATCATTCAACCAGTCGTTAATCGATTTATCCGTCGGATCCGCAAGAATCGAACGGTTGCCGAGAGCACGAGGGCCGAATTCCATTCTTCCGGAGAAACGCCCGATAATTTTTTTCTCTTTCAGCAATTCCGCGGTTCTCCTTTCAGGATGTTCCTCATATCGATATCGAAGTTGATGTTTTTCAAGCGCCTTGCGGATCTCTTCATCGGTGAACTCCGGGCCGAAATAAACATTCGGCTGGAAGACGGGAAGAGCTCTTTCCCCTTGACGCAGGGACTCCCGGGCCCAGGCGTTCATCGCAGCACCGAGAGCGAGTCCACTGTCCGACATGGCCGGCTGGACATAGACCCCGTCCACACAGTCCAGCTCACGGATTCTCTGGTTCACCTTGACATTGCCGAAAACACCGCCGGAGAGCACGACATTTCGGATCCCGGTCATTTCTACGGCATCCCGAACCATATGGGTCACCGTATCTTCCGTCAGTTGTTGAAGCGCCGCGGCGACATCCGCTTTTTGCACTTCATCGAGCAAATCGTCTACAACGGGGATTTCCCAATGGTCATAATCTCTTGCCTTGAAAAGGCGGGGAATGTATTCGGAAAAAAAATCATGGCGCCGATCATCATATCGATTGATACGCTTGAACTTTTCATAACAGGTCCCGGCATCCCCATAAGCCGCCAGCCCCGTGATTTTTCCTTCATGACGGGACGGCTTAAACCCGAAATGTTTTGTAATAAAGGTATAGAGAATCCCGGGGGAATAATACCCGTTGAATTCACGAATCTTTTTCAGGCCCCCCTGACGCCCCGCACTCACGGAACCACAGATAGATGAATCACCAATCCCGTCAAGGGTAATGACGGTCGCATCCTCCCAGGGGCCGGTATAATAGGCGCTCGACGCATGCGCCTCGTGATGATCAACTTCGAAAATCCGTATCCCCTTCAGGAAGTCCGGCACAACTCTTTTGATCTTTTTTGCGGTCAATAGTGCGTAGAGTATGCGGTTCGGCATGAGGACGCCGGTCTCCCGGTAGGTCTTATAGACATATTGCAGCATCTTCCGGGATCGGGCAATCGGAGACAAACCGGCCAGCGCAATCACATCGATCTTTTCCACTGCGATCTTCGAGATCCGCAAAACCTCTTTGATGGAGAGTACCGGGAAAGCACCTTCACACTTTTTCCGCGTCAACCTTTCCTCTGAGACCGCGGCAACCACTTTCCCATCTTTCACCAGGGCCGCACCGCTGTCATGTGCCTGGGCGGGGCTATCTGCTGAATATCCCCAAATTCCCAACGTGATCATTTTGTGTCCCTCCGACGGAATTGTCCCGGTTTTCAGTGGAATTTTTTTCAATAAAAGATAACTGAATCACCAAGCCCACCAGAAACCAGAACGGCTCCATGATCCGGACAATGATGAACGTATTGGCCCCGATCGCATGAACAAACATGGCCGAACATCCGGCCAGCATCCCCAGCGCCAACCCTTTGGAATAGTCGGACCGACTCTTGCGATAGGCCGACAGAACCTCCCGGAAGAGTACGAGAAAGAGATACAGGAGGGCAGCAAGCCCTACGAGCCCGAGTTCCACCAACGTCCTGAAATACTGACCGTCGATGAAACCGTATCCGGTGATGCCATAGCCGAAAAGGGGATGATGGACGAAATCTTTCAGACATTGTTTCCAGCTCTTGACACGGGCCGATGTGGATGGATCCAGCGTCACCCCTTCGACCTGAATCGAATAGCGCCGGTTTCTTTCAAAGGTATAATGAAACCGTTCCTTGGCACTTTTCGGCGCAAGCAGCGGCGTCAATGCAATTGCCAGTACCGTAAAATAGATCAGCACAGTCCTCCGGCGGCTGAAAAAGAGGAAGGTCCCCACCATCGGAATCATGGCGATCCAGGAACTTCGGGAAAGGGTATAGATGAAAGGAATGGTAAAGAGTGCCGCCAGACCGAGATAAACGGCCTTTTTCTTCTGGGTCCGGACGGTCAGAAAAAACCCGCCGCAAAGGGAAATCAGCAGCAGAAGATATCCGCCGAGGGTGTTCGGTTCTCCGTTCGCTCCCTCGAAGGGGGCGGACACACGAACACCCGAAGGGATCTGCATCATCCCGTATATGGAAATAAGAACACCCGTGACGAGGATCGCTGTAACGAACCGGCGCATCTGCGCTTCATCCCTGACATAATTGACGACCAGGAAATAGACGACAAAGTATTCGAGGTACTTCAGAACATAGAAGAACCCGCTCAAGGGGCGCACCCGTCCGAAAAAAACGCCCAAGAGGGTGGAGAAGGCACAGATGGCGGCATAGAGAAAGAGGGCATGGTTGATCGGGGTCTTCCGGATCAGCCCCATCTCCTTGAAGAGCGCGGTCCGGGCAAACCAGGAGAGCCCGATAATCACGAGGAGAATATCCTCCACCCGAAGCACCACTTCATGACCTGAGCTACCGGCGACCTTGATTTCCGGAGAAAGGAGCATGGAGAAAATCAAGAGATAGAGGGCCGCCTCGATCCTGAGAATCGAGATCACAACGATGGCAAAACCGACCGCCATCTTGAGAGCCGTCGCCGTTTCAACCCGGGAGAGGGTTTGAGTCGTTACCACGGCCAGCAGGAAAAGAATAACGTAGAAGAGATTGACTTTTGTCCGGTTCGACAGGATCATGGCAACAGATACTCTGAGGGTTCAGGGTTCAAAGTTCGGAAGAGAACGGGCAGGAGACTGCGGGATGCGGCCGGCTTGCGGTAGTCGGAACGGCAGAGCCGCCGCAATACCTCGAATGCAATCATCCGGAATAAACATTCACGACTGCTGCCAGAACATCCCCATCAGAATCAAAAGAGCTGAAATCGTCAACAGGAAAAACTGGAACAGGGACACATGACTTTTCATCACCTTTAGCCTGGCACGCTGCAGCGATTTCTCCAAGCTCTCCAGCCACGCCTTCTTCCGGTCTTTTGCTTTACTTTCTTCTCCGTAGTATTTGGTCTGATACTGGGAGAGTGGATAATAACCGCTGATCTCGGCCGTAATGTCGTTTAAAACAATCCCTAAAACATTGGCCCGGACATTCTCCAGGTGCGTCTTGGCCCGTTTCAGGGCATTTCTCGGGATCCGGCCTGCCTGATAAACCAGGACCACTCCATCGACCTGGGGCGCGAGAATCGCGGCATCGGTGACCGGCAGGATCGGCGGACAGTCCATCAGGACGATATCATACTCTTTGCGAGCCTCTTTCATGAAATCGGTCATTCCCCTGGAACTGAGAAGTTCCGCCGGGTTGGGAGGGATCCCGCCGCAGGTCAGGATATGAAGGTTCTCCAGACCGGGAGTTCGCATGATATCATCCATATGGATCTTTCCCATCATCAGATCTGAAATATCCTTGACCGCCTCTCTCCAGGGGGTCTTTCCGAGAATCACGTCGGTCATCCCCGGATCTTTCGTCACACCGAAGATCTTGAAGATGGACGGCTTCCGGAGATCGCAGTTCACCAGCAAAACCTTGTTTCCCTCCTGGGCCTTGGTAATCGCCAGATTGGCCACGGTGGTACTCTTCCCTTCTTTTAAGGAGGAACTGGTAAAAAGAATCACCTGGCCCTTCTTCTTCAGGTTGGTAAACTGGATATTCGTCCGAAGGGTCCGGTAACTCTCCGCTACGGAAGACTTGGGTTTCAGCTGGGTGATCAGGTGGGCATGGCTCCCGAAAAGATCCTCCAACCGGGTTTCCTTGTCTTTGTTCTTGAGCAAGGTCTCTTTGATCTCGTTCACATCAATGTGCGGGATAACCCCGAGAACCGGGATCTGGAGATACCGCTCCACATCCTCAATGGTCCCGATAGAAGTATCAAGCGTTTCCCGGACCAGCGCCAGAACGAGTCCTATCATCAGCCCGATGATCAGCCCCACGAAGGTCGTGGACCAGAGCTTGTCGTTAATCCGGACGCCCCGGTCAGCCGAGCGGATCACGGTGACCTCGTCGGAGTGTTCCTTCTCCCGAATCTGTGCCTCCTGGAGCTTGGTCTGCAACAACGAATAGAGTTCTTCGTTTACCTTCACGTTTCGCTGAAGCCGGCTCAATTCGATCTCGTACTCTGGCAGTGTCTTGTTCCGTTCCTGCACGGCCGCCACCTGTTCTTTCAGGAGCTTTTCCCGCTGCGAATAGACCTCGTATTGATTGCGCAGTTCCCGAAGCATTTCCCTCTTGACATCCATGATCTTTTCGTCCAGGGCCTTGACCTGCGGATGTTCCGTCGTGTAATCGATGAGCAGATTGTTCCGGTTCAGAATCAGATCAACGAGTTTGCTGTTCAACTGGGCCAGGATGCTATTGCCGGTTTCAATATAGGGACGATCGGAAAGCATATCCCCCAGCGTGGCGATGGACAACTTCTCCAGCCGTTTGATCATCCTCTCCGTTTCGTCGGTCTTACGCTTTACGGTTTCCAGTTGTGTCCCGACCGTCTCCAGCTTATCCAGGGTCATCCGCACCTCACCATCAAGGGAGACCACTTTATTCTTCTCTTTGAAGTCCCGCAGGTACCCTTCCGCCGTCCTCAGTTTACGACGAGTATCCAATAGCTGATTCTGGATGAATTCACGGGTCCGTCTGGCCTCATCGGTCCGGCGATAGACATGATAGGACCGGTATTCTTCAACGAGGGCGTTCGCAATCCGCTTCGATTGTTCGGCATCATCAGAGGAGACAATGACGTTGATAATGTTCGTATCCCCTTCCTGTTCCGTCCGGATCTGCCTTTGGACCTTACGCAATACGCCAAGGTAACGATCCGAGGCCTGGATCTCCTTCAGGGTCAGATCCTGCGGGATCAGGCCCAGAACCTTGCAGGCCCGGGCCACCACCGGGGTACTCTTGATTACCTCGGATTCACTGGCGATGTTATCCCAGGAGTTCCAGCTCAAGGTCTCAAGAAAAAGGCCGGCCACGGTACGGCTCTGCTCAATCTTGACGCTTGAAGTAGCCTCATAGATTGCAGGTTTCGTCACGGCGAAGAAAAAGCTCAACAGGGCAATGAGCAGGGTCGTCATCACGATGAGGCGCTTCCGCTTCAGGAGAATAATCCCGTAATCTCTCAGGTCGAGTTCGTACTGCGAAGTATCGATGGATTTCATAATACCTTTCCATATATAGAGAGGTTAATCTTCCGGCTCACGTTATTTCGTCAGGGTTCGAACACCCTTTCTATTCAGGTCGATTGTTGTACGCAGGGCCTCGAAGTTATAGGGAAAGAGTACTAAATCGAGGGCCGGCCTAACCTGTTGCAGGAAATGGCTCAAACCTGCAATCTTCGTTCTGGGCACATAGATGATATCATTGTTCCGGAGTGTCAGATTGTCGGAAAGGTCCCCCGTCCGGAAAAAATGCTTGAGATTCACAGGGATCACCTCCGGTCGGGAGATATCTCCCCGAATGAGCCGCACGCTCTGTACCACGGCATCCTTGGTGAAACTTCCGGCCTGCCCGACGGCTTCAAGAACGTTCATCCCCTCTTTCAGGTCGAAGACCCCGGGATTCTTCACCTCACCGAAGACAAAGACCTTGCTGACCCCCGCGGAGGTTTCCGGGATAAAAATCGAGTCCCCCGGATAGACGGGAATATTCTGGGAGAGGTCGGACTGAAAGATCGCTTTATAGAGATTGACGTAGAGGGTCGTGCCGTTCTTCCGGGTCACGGCAATCTTTTTCAGGTTCGCCGTCGGTTTCGGCCCGCCTGCAAGAGTCACCAGCTCCACAATCCGGGTCGGTTTTGTCAGGGTATAGATCCCCGGACCGGTCGGTTGTCGGACCAGGGAGTTGATGGCACCGAGAAGGATCACCTCCTGACTGTGATGTTCCTTGATGAGAATATCGACGCGGGGGTGCTTGAAATATCGGCTTAATTGCTTCGTCAGCAGATGGTCCAGCTCCGTAATCGTCAGCCCGGAAACCTTCAGATCGTCCACCATGGAAAAAGAGAGGGTCCCATCCGGACGGACCGGCACCTCATACTCGTCGGCGCTGAACTGCTTCCAGAAAGTGATCTTCAGTATATCTCCGGGACCGATCCGGTATTCATTCAGCATCTGATTCTTTTGGAATTCCTTCTGTTTCTTCCGGTCCTCTTCGCCGGGCGCCAGTCCGTCATCCACGCTGCGCAGATGTGTCACCACCACATCAACACGGCGGTTGGTCACCCCCTT
Organism: Deltaproteobacteria bacterium; assembly: GCA_013151235.1. NCBI lineage: Bacteria > Pseudomonadati > Myxococcota > Myxococcia > Deltaproteobacteria bacterium. Next base: position 27,268 of record JAADIO010000041.1, read on the forward strand.
GGCCCGAAGGGCCGCGCTCACCGGTTTCCCGTCGGCAAAACCGACCGTCGAGATCCGGGAGGACGGAATGGAAACTCTCCCTGCCAACAGGTCCCGGACCGCATCGGCCCGCTTCCTGGAAAGGGCCATGAGGGAACTCCCGTCGACAACCGATTCGCCGGTCTGGGCATGCCCCTCGATTCGGATACTCTCCACGCTCGGGGAAATCCGGATCAGATGAATCAGTTCCGCCAGGACGCTCTGTCCGGCGTCGGTGATCTCTATCCCTGTTGTTTTGAAGGGGATCCCGAACCGGGTAATTGCCCGGTAGGGCTTGACCGGATGTTCCGGCTCCGCAGCGACCGTGGGTCCGGCGGCATGCGCGCCCGTGTGTCGGCCGCCTAACCAGACCTGGACTCCTTCACTGTAGCTTGCCGCGACCAGATCCCGGTTCCCGTCGCCGTCCACATCGGCTACGGCCAGTCCGTAATAGGAACCTCCCTCCGGCAACTGTCCCTGAGAAAGGAGCCACCCCCCCGCACGGGAGGCAAGCCAGAGCCGGACACCCCGGGAGTTCACCGAGGTCGCTGCAAGATCCATCCGGCCATCGCGATTAAAGTCAGCCGCATCGACATCCCAGAAAAATCCCCGGTTCACGGGAAAAACGGCATCCTCCCAACCGCCCTGCCCGTTTCCGTACCAGACGCGTATCCCATGATAATAGGTGGTCGCCGCAATATCGATACGGCCGTCTCCATTCAGGTCCGCCGCCGTGACCCCCCAGAAATCCCCTTCCTTCGCCGGGGAGGGGAAGGCCGACCAAGCCCCGTCCCCGCTGCCCAGGAAGATCCGGATCCCGCCCGGATGACCCCAGGTTGTCCCCACCAGATCGAGTCTCCCATCACCGTTCAAGTCGGTCACAGCAACATCCCGGTAGATATGGGCGGCATCGGGACCGATTTCCGCGGTCCAGTTCCCGCGACCGTCCCCCAGCCAGACCTGGAGCCCGCCGTTCTCTTCGCCGGAGCTGTTGGCGCCGATAATATCGAGATGCCCGTCATGGTTTATGTCAACACATTTCAGGGCATTGTAGCTCCCCAGATCGGCAGGGGAGTTCCCTTTCCACCAGGTGCCGTCTTTTTTCTGAAGGAAGACGACCACCCCTTTTAAATCCTGCTGTCCACCGATTATCATATCCAGCCGACCATCACTGTTCAGGTCTCCCAGTGCAATCGCCCGCACATCACCGCTCACGGCAGGCCCCCGGGAAGCACGCCACTTACCGTTGCCGTCTCCCATCCAGAGGGCAATCCCGCCGGGGAGAAAGGAACCGGCGGCAAGATCAACAACTCCGTCACTATTGATGTCCCCCTGCACGACACAATGAAAGTGCCCGGCATGGATGGGGCCGGTTTCCTGCGACCAGAGGAGGGTCTTTCCCGACCCGCTCCCGATCGCGGCACAACCCGCAAGAAGCAGGCAGAAAACACAGAACAAACTCACGGCAAGACGACTCACCATAGGATCTTCTCCATCTTTCAGACAGTTGCAAAGGAATACAAATGACCGGTACTTAATAAAATTCTATCATAGACCCTCAACCTGTCAAGAAATTTGTATCGGAATTTTGGCACTTCTCTTGTAAGTGTTATCGGAACATTTCAATCGGAACTATAGAATCTTTTTCTGAAAGATCTCTTTTTAACAATTCAAACACAACTTCAGTTCCGTCAAAAAACAAACGACGTAAAGTGTGACGAAGACACTTCCGAAGGAGTTGTACACTCCCGTAATTTTCTTGACAAGAATAGGAATTTTAACTAAATTAAAAGAACTTACACGATTTCCGAGGCCTTCTTAATGAAGAAAGTGAATATCTTCCATCTCGTTCTGACCACGCTGATCATTCTCTTCGTGGCGGATATCTCCATGAAGATAATCAACAGCCGTCTTGATCTAGACCTGCCGGAACAGACCACAAAGAAACCGACCTTCTCCGGGGAAAAAACCGTGAAACCCTTTTCCGCCTTCTCCCGAATCGCCGAACGGAAACTCTTTGAGAAACCGGCTCCTCCCGATACGGAGAAAAACAACCAAGAGGAGGATCTCTCCGATCATCCGCTGACAAACCTGAAGTTGATTCTCAAGGGGACTGTCGTCAGCACGAAAGGCAACTCCTTTGCCGTTATCGAGGACGAAAAATTGCGATCCCAGGACCTCTATCATATCAATGACAGCATCAGCAGCGGCGTCACGATCGCCTCGATCCTGAACGACCGTGTGGTCATCAATCGGAACGGTAACAAGGAATTGCTCCTCATGTTCCAGGAGGACAAAAAAGGTCGTCATACACCTGCACGATCCGATCGACAAGCCGCGTCGCCGCTGGTCATCAAAAAATCGGAAATCCGGGAGGCCGTCACCGATCTGCGCTCCATCATGCGGGATGTGCGTATCATTCCTCACTTCGCATCGGGGAAACGGGACGGATTCACCGTGACTTATGTCCGGAGGGGAAGCCGGCTCGCGGAACTCGGCCTGCTCCGAAACGACATTATCAAGGACATCAACGGTACCCCGGCCGGCAATTTCAAGAACATCTTCGAGATCTTCAATAAATACGCCGATTCGGACAGTCTGGATCTCGGGATTGAACGAAATAATGAATACATGAACATCAGTTACACACTGGAATAAGACAGCCGGCACAGCTCACAGCAATCGCAAAAATCGGGACTCACTATTGACAATCAGGAGCGGAGAATGAACTTAAAAGGGACAAGAACTTTTTTCTACACGGTTCTGTTGGTCAGCATGATAATCCTCCCATGGGTCCGGACTCCGGTTGTCTCGGCCGAAGAACTGATCACCATGAATTTCGAAGATGCCGATATACGGATTCTGATCAAATTTATCAGTGAAATCACCCAGAAAAACTTTATTATCGACGACAAAGTCAAGGGGAAGGTGACCATCATCTCGCCGGAGAAGGTAACCATCCCCGAGGCCTACAACGTCTTCGAATCCATTCTGGATCTGAAGGGATTCACCCTGATCCCTGCGGGTCAGGTCATCAAAATCGTCCCCAGTTCCGAGGCCAAGCAGCGGGGCATTCAAACGATTGTAGGCAAGGTTTCCGATCTCGGCGACCGGAAGGATGAATTCGTTACCCGGATCACCCGGCTGCGGTACGTCAATGCCGATGAGATTGCGACCCTGATTCGTCCCCTCTTCTCCAAGTACGGGAATCTCATCCCCTACAAGGAGACGAACACTTTGATCATGACCGACATCAAATCGAACCTGCACCGGATCATGTCCATCATCAATCAACTCGATGTCAAGGGATACCATGCAGAGCTCTACGTCATTCCCCTGCATTATGCCTCGGTCAGAACAATCTCGGACCATCTGAACAAGATTCTTGAACAGGGAGGAGCGGGTCTTCGGACCTCCTCGATTCGCAGGGTCCCTAACCGGCGCCGAAGGTCATTGACCGCGGGGACGGCATCATCCGTCTCGGGCGTCTCCACCTCGGCCAAGATTATCTCCGACGAACGGACCAACTCCCTGATCGTCCTGGCCACGAAGAACGACTACGAAACCATTACCAAGCTCGTCGAAAGACTTGATGTCAAAGCCCCCTCCGGAACGGGACGGGTCAACATCTACTATCTTCAGAACGCCATCGCCGAAGAGGTCGTTGCCGTTCTCAACAAATTCATCACCGGCATCAATGCAGAAAAACAGAAAAAGGGAGGCCGGGGAGGCACCCGGCTTCCCAGCGAAACGGATATCAAAATCGTTGCCGACAAGGCGACCAATTCCCTCATCATTGATGCCAACCCCCAGGATTACAAACAGATCAAGGACGTCATCGAGAAGCTCGACATTCCTCGTGCCCAGGTCCTGATCGAGGCCCTGATCATGGAGGTGCGGGGGAATGACACGATCTCCGTCGGTGTCGACTGGGAGACCCTTGGCGGGAAGATCGGGAAAGACGACTCCATTGATCGCCTTGGTTTCGGCGGCTCCATGGTGCAGGGAGATCTGGGGACAACGATCGCCGCTATTAATGCGGGAACCGCTCCTCCGCTGACCGGATTCAACCTCGGGGTCTTCGGAAATTTTATCGAATTCAACGGTCAGAAATTTCCTACGATCTCCGCCCTGATCAAGGCCGTGGCCAGCCGGTCCGATACGGATATCCTCTCAACCCCCCAGATCCTGACCATGGACAACGAGGAGGCAGAGATCAAGGTCGGCGAGAACCGCCCCTTCCTGACCCAGGCCCGGACCGGCGGACAGGGTGTTAATGATGTTTTCCAGACATTCGACTTCCGCGATGTCGGCGTCACCATGAAGGTGACCCCCCACATCAGCCAGAATGGTTTCGTCCGGTTGAAGCTTTTCCAGGAAATCTCCAACGTCAATGCCCAGGCCACGGAAGGGACGGGCGCCACGGCACCGGTCACGACGAAACGGTCCGCCGATACAACCGTTACGGTTCAGAACGGCCACACGATCGTTATCGGCGGGCTGATCGGGAATGATGTCACGCAAACGGAGAGCAAGGTCCCCTGTCTGGGCGACCTGCCCTGGATCAAGTATCTCTTTCGTTCGACACGCACGGAAAAGACCAAAACAAACCTGATGATCTTTCTCACTCCTCACATCATCATGAACCCCACGGAGGCGGCCCAACTTTCCGAATTGAAGGATCACGAGTTTAAAAAGTACCAGAAGAAAGACGCCCCGATGGAGCCCAGCAAACATTTTTACGGCCCGGAAGGAACCGCACCGAAGGAAAGTACCACACCGGCCCGGAAGGTGGCCGAGCCAACGGACAAAGCTGTCCTGCACAGGACCCCCCATCCAACCCCTTCCCCGGCACAGACCCGTCCGGAACCCCGGAAGGACCCGACACCGGAAGAAACACTCCCGGAAGGAAGCAAATGATGAACCCGCAGAACAAAAGCATCGGGATGCCCCTTTTGAAGAAAATCCCGGAACCTCAGTTGAGCGAAGAGACACTGAATCGAATCCCCCGCAGTTATCTCAAACGTTTCCTCCTCTTTCCCTTTTTCGAGGACGACAGCGGAGTCCGGGTGGCGATTTCCGACCCGGCGAACATGGCCCCGCTGTACGACCTGGGCAAATTACTGCTCAAGCATGTCGAACCCTACACAGCCACGGAGGAGGAGATCAACCGGAGCATCAACCTCTACTTCGGAAGTGCCACCGATACGGCCGAGCGGGTCATCGACGATCTCTCGGGGGAGGAATTCGAAAATATTGCCGAAGAGTTGGAAGAGGTGCAGGATCTCCTCGATGCCGAAACCGAGGCGCCGATCATCAAACTGATCAACCTGATCCTCTACCAGGCCGTAGAGTCCCGGGCCAGCGATATCCATCTCGAACCCTATGAAAAGGACATGCTGGTCCGATACCGGATCGACGGTGTCCTCTACGAACGGCTCCAGCCTCCGAAAAAATTTCAGTCTGCTCTGATCTCCCGGATCAAGATCATGGCGAACCTCAACATCGCCGAGAAACGTCTCCCTCAGGACGGCCGGATCAAGATCAAGATCGCGAACAAAGAAGTCGACATACGGGTCTCTATCATCCCCACCGCCTTCGGGGAACGTGTCGTTTTGAGGCTCCTGGACAAGAATGCCACGATCTTCGACCTCGAAGATATCGGCCTCGTGGACCGGAACTATAAACTCTTTTCCCGCATGATCCGGAAGAGTCACGGCATCATCTTAGTCTCCGGACCGACGGGAAGCGGGAAAAGCACAAGTCTCTACGCCGCGCTGAACAAGATCAATTCCCCCGACAAAAACATCCTCACCATCGAGGATCCGATCGAATACCAGATCAAGGGAATCGGACAGATCCAGGCCAATCCGAAGATCGACCTGACCTTTGCCAGGGGACTCCGGTCCATTCTCCGCCAGGACCCGGACGTCATCATGATCGGAGAAATCCGGGACTTGGAGACGGCGGAAATCGCCATCCAGGCCTCACTGACAGGACATCTTGTCTTTTCCACACTCCACACCAACGATGCCGCCGGAGCGATCACCCGGTTGACCGATATGGGGATCGAGCCCTTTCTCGTTTCCTCCTCAATTCTCGGGATCATGGCCCAGCGCCTGGTCCGGGTGATCTGCCCGATCTGTAAAGTCTCCTACAAACCGACCCGGGCCGAATTAGAGGAGCTGGGCCTGGATCCGGATCGTGTGAAAAATCCGGTTTTTTCACACGGAAAAGGATGCGATCAATGCCTTGAAACCGGATATCACGGAAGGACCGGGATCTATGAACTGATGGTGGCAAACGACAACATCAACAAACTAATTATGCAGAATGCAGACTCAAACCGGATCAAGGAAAAATCGGTTCAAAACGGAATGCGAACCCTTCGGGAAGACGGCGCCTATAAGGTCCTGCAAGGGATCACCACCATTGAAGAGGTCCTTCGGGTCACGCAGGAGTAGGAACAGAAACCAGAAATCAGGAATTAGAAACTGGGGATCAGCAATCGGCAGCCGGCAACAACCGGCAATTTCCGTCTCAAATTCTTTAGATGCAAGGCGCTCGATTTTTGAGTTTGATGATTAACGTGGGAATTACCCAAGGCTTTACGAAAAGATCCGATCGCCCCGCGCGAAGGTTTTGAGGAGTAATGAAGAACGGTTGGTCATCTTTATTGGGTAACAAACATTGATGAAGTCGTAAAAAGTCCGTTCGACCCTTCGACACGCTCAGGGCGAACGGTGTAAGTCATTGATATTCCGTTCGTGGTGAGCTTGTCGAACCATGAACGGAATCCGAAAAACGACTTTTTACGACACCATCAAACATTAAATTCCGTTTCAAATGCTTCAGATGCAAGGCGCGCGATTTTTGAGGAATGAGGCGTACATTTTGTACGCTGCAGTGACGAGGAAATCGCAGCAACGCCGCAGATGAAGTATTTGAGACGGAATCAAAGAGCCTATGGCAGTCTACGAATACAAAGCCCTCAACAAAAAAGGCAAAACCATTACGGGGGTCATTGATGCCGATTCCACCCAGGAGGCACGGAGCAAACTCCGGGAAGCGGAAGTCTTTCTGACCGATCTTTACGAAACAACCGCCGTCCAGGGAAAAAAGAGTTCCGCCAACATCGTCCTTTTTGCTCGAATCCGCCCCATTGAGATCTCGGTCATGATCCGGCAGATCTCCACGTTACTCAACGCGGGGATCCCCTTAGTGGAAACTCTGTCGGCGGTGATTGAACAGATCGACAATAAGGGCTTGCAAAAAATCATGTCCCAGGTCCGGGAATCAGTCCGGGAAGGAATGAGTTTTGCCGATGCCCTGTCCCGTCATCCCCGTGCCTTCTCATCATTGATGGTGAATATGATCCGCTCCGGCGAGAGCAGTGGCTCTCTGGACATTGTCTTGCTCCGGCTGGCCGATTTTCTGGAACAGCAGGTCGAGCTGAAACGGAAGGTCGGATCGGCATTGATCTACCCGGCGGTGACCATCTCGATTGCCCTGATCGTCCTGCTCTTTCTCCTCATCTATGTCGTCCCGTCGGTGACGCAGATTTTCGCCGACATGAAGCAAACCCTGCCGTTGCCTACGGCAATCCTCATTGTCATCAGCCGTTTTACCCAGAACTACTGGTGGCTTTTCCTTTTTCTGATTCTTGCCGTCTTTTCCGGCATGAAAGCCTATACCCGGACCGAGCAGGGACGGATCCATTTCGATCGTCTCAAGTTAAAAATGCCTCTCTTCGGATCTCTCGTCCGCAAGATCGCCATCACCCGTTTTTCCCGGACCCTGGGGACACTTCTGAAAAACGGAGTCCCCCTGCTGAACGCGCTGGACATCGTCAAGAACGTCGTCGGAAACAAGATCCTGGAGCAAACCATTGAAGATGCCCGAACCCATATCGGGGAAGGATCCACGATTCATGAGCCCTTAAAACGGAGCGGTGTCTTCCCTCCGATTGTCATCCACATGATCTTCGTAGGAGAAAAGAGCGGCACACTGGAGGAGATGCTGAACAAAGTGGCCGACACCACGGACAATGAGATCAACTCCACCATCAGCACTCTGACCTCCCTGTTGGAACCGATTATGATCGTCGGACTGGCGCTGGTGGTGGGCTTTATCGTCCTCTCGATTCTGCTGCCGATCTTTGAAATCAATCAATTGATCCGATAATGAAACAGGAGGTTGCCCATGCTCGACCGGAAAGGCTTTACCTTAATCGAACTGTTAGTGGTCCTGGTCATTCTTTCGATCCTGGCCACCATTATCGGTCCCAAACTCTTCGGCCGGACGGAAGAGGCCCGGAGGACCGCCGCTATGGTGCAGATCCGGAATATTGAAAGCGCACTGGCCCTTTATGAACGGGACAACGGAAGTTTTCCCACGACTGAACAGGGCCTCAAAGCCCTTGTTGAAAAACCGTCGGGCGATCCGGTCCCCCCAAACTGGCACGAGGGAGGATACCTGGACAAAGGGAAGGTCCCGCTCGACCCTTGGCACAATCCCTATGTCTACCTCTCCCCCGGTGTCCACAGCAAGGAATATGATCTGGAATCCTATGGGGCGGATGGGGAAGACGGCGGCGAAGGGAAGTATGCGGATATCGAAAGCTGGAACCTGGAATAAGCCGGGGCAAGGGGGCTTCACTCTCCTTGAGTTGATCGTCACCCTTCTGCTGATCACCATCGTCCTGAGTTTTACCCTGCCGAAGATCGGGAATGTCCTTTATTCCACGGACCTCAGGGAGTCGGTGCGGCAATTGCGGGCATTGCTGACCGCGGCCCGAAGCCTGGCCGTCGCGGAAGGAATCCCGCGACGGATTGTCTGCGATCTTTCCAAAGGAGAAATACATGTTGAACGGGCGGTGTACCACAAAGAAGGCGAAATCGAAACAGTCCGCTACGAGATGGATTCATCGATCCTGATCCATCGCTATACCCTTCCCCGCCACGTGAAGATCGAAGACGTGATCACCGAAAGCGGTGACAAAATCACGGAAGGAACGGCGACCCTCCGCATCGGGATCAACGGCATGATTTTCGGGAACCGGATCCATCTATTGCAGAAAGAGAAACAGTACACACTGGTGATCAATCCTCTTACGGGGAGAATCACTGTCGAACAAGGTTATACGGAGGAAACCCGGAATGCCGACAACGGGGAATAGAGGTTTTACCCTGATGGAGGTCATTTTCGCCGTTGCCATCATGGGAATCTCTCTCGTCACGCTCCTGAACCTGCAGATCAAGACGATTCGGCTGCAACAGGTCACCAACCATACCGAGGAAGCCACCCTCCTGGCCCAGGAAATGATGACCCGAAAGATGCTCGAAATTACGAGCAGCCCGTCCATGCCGCAATATTTCGATGAAGGGGATTTTGAGAAAGAGGAGTTTGCATCCTATCACTGGGAATATACTCTGTCGGCCACGGATGCCGATTCCCTCTTCCGGATCGACCTGACCGTCTTCTGGAATCCGGAAGACAAGAAAAACAACTCCGTTACGCTTTCCAGTTTTGTCACGATGAAGGCGGCCGGCCTATGATCCTTTACCGTTCCGAAAAGGGCCTGACCCTGTTAGAGGTTCTTGTTGCGATCGTGATCCTCTCAATTATCCTGGGTGTGATCTATTCCTCTTTCCTGGGAACGACGAGAACGGCCTCGATTCTGGAATCGAGTGAAGATGCCTACCAGACGGCACAGGCATTCTTCGATATGCTCTCCCGTGAACTACGCGGCACTTATTACCGAAAAGGAAGGACGCCGGCCGGACTCCTCGGTATCGCCTCGGAATCGAGAGAAAACCCGACGGATGCCGTCTATTTCCTGACCACCTCGCTGGGGCGGCGTACTCCGAAGAGTACCGACGGAACCCTCGCGGAGGTCGGCTATTTCTTTGATGTGGACGAGCTGAGCAACACCCGGCATCTGATTAAAAGTATCGACATGACCCCCGACATGGACCTTCGGAAAGGAGGAAAGTTTTATCCTTTAACGGACCGGGTGAAAAGTCTGAAATTCTCTTATTTCCAGGCCCGGGAGAACAAGTGGTTTGACCAATGGAAGAAACCCGATCTGCCCGACCTGATCCGCGTGGAGCTGACCGTCCTCGACGATCAGGACCACCCGATTTATTTTCGGACCACCCTCCAGCCGATGCTGCGCCGGGGTAAAAAAATCAGGGGGAACCCGGTCCCATGAAAACAGACCACGTCAGAGAAGGCAGGCGGCATAATGAGCGGGGGATCGCCCTGATCCTCGTGCTGCTCGTCGTCGGGGCACTTTCCGCTCTGCTTCTTGACCTGAACTATACCACCCGGATCAACCTCCATCTCGCTGACAATTTCCGGGACCAGACCCGTGCCTCCTTCCTGGCACGGGGAACCCTGGAGGCGGCCATCGCCCTGTTGCTGGCCGACGAGAACTTTGACTTCGACGATCCCGACAGCCCAGAGGATGCTATTTGGGCCACTCCCAACGTCCACGAAGAAGCAGGAGGCACCATCCGGATCCAAATGGCCATTCACGATGAAGATGGAAAGATCTCCATCAACGATACGAAGAATCTTTTCCTGAAGAACTCCACTCAGGCGGGTCGGCTTCCCGGGCTCGCGCAGAACATCCAGTCCGTCCTTACACTGGACGACACCGTCATGGATTCGATCCAGGACTGGATTGACAGCGATAACGTGGTATTCAATTTCGGCGCCGAAAACGACTATTATCAATCACTTGATCCACCCTACGAGATCCGTAACGGAGAGATCTGGGACCTGACGGAGCTTTTCCGGATCCAGGGGATCGATGACCGTATTTATTACGGGGGCACCGAGGAAGTCCCCGTGGGACTCTCCGACATCTTCACCGATATCGGCGGGGATGACAAACCACGGAAGATCAATGTCAACACGGCTCCCGATGAAGTACTGGTCGCTCTCGGCGATCGATCCTTTGCCGATGAAGTCGAAGCGGCACGACCGATTGAGTCCTCGGCCGACCTGAAGGGACTCAACGGATATAGTGCCCTCCCCGAAAACATCCGGAAGATGCTCGATGTAAAATCGACCTACTTTTCCGTCGACACCAAAGTCAAAGTCAACCGGATTGTGAAATCCGTTTATGCAGTCTTGAAAAGAATCCCAAATAATGATACGGTAAACATCGTCTACTGGCGCGAGGAGTAAAGAGCGGATATGTCAAGAATCATTACAGCAATTGAAATCTTCCGGGATGCTCTTTACGGTGTCGAGATCGGCGTGCAGCGGAAGCAGGTCGAAATTCTCCGGTTGATTGAGGAACCGTTGCGGAAAGATGCACTCACGTCGGAGGGGCTTTCGCTCTTCTTCACGGAGCACCAATTACACAAGGAGGAAGTCATTACCTCCGTGTCCGGAGACATGCTCATCACACGAAGAGTCTCCGTTCCGTTCCGGGATCGGGGCAGGATCAACAAGATCCTCCCCTTCGAACTGGAACCTCTCGTTCCCTTCCCCCTTTCCGAGCTGGAGATCTGTTACCGGGTCCTGGAGCAGGATCGCGACCGAAGCAACCTCCTGGTCTACAGCCTCCCGAAGAAGGTGCTGGATCAACGTTCGTCACTCTTTGCCGATGCCGGAATTCCCCTTCAAATGATCGGGGTTTCTTCCCTGGCGGCGGCAAATGCACTCTTTACCCTCAAACAGATCGAAAAAAGCAAGACCATCCTCCACCTTCATGTCCTTCCCGATTTCAGCATCCTCTCCATCTACCGGATGGGCGTGTTGCAACACTTCGTAAATCTCACTTGGGGAGGGCAGGATCTCACAAACAAGCTGACGTCCATTACCGGACTGAATGTGGAGACACTTCCGGAACGTTTTTCCTCCCTCACCCCGACGGAAAAAGATGAAATCACCCGTGCCCTCTCGGGGGGGGAAACCGAAATCGCCTCACAGATACGGAAAGAGTGTAACCTTTACCTGATGCAGCCACAAACGAGCATGCCCGAGACCCTTTATGTGACGGGATACACTACCGGACTTCCGCTCCTCATTCCGCTCCTTGAGAAAGCCGTTGAGGTGCGGGCCAAAACCCCCGATCCTTTGCCTGCATTGAAACATTCCCTTGCGGAAGGAACCCCGGGGACGGGTCTGCCGGCCCCTCTCGGTCTGGCTTTCATGTGGATGGGGAAGGATGCTCTGGGGAGCGTATTCCGCAGACAGAAAACCTCCTTTTTCTCAAGCATCATAAACTCCAAACAGGAACTGCGCCATGCGCTGATCATTGTGGCCATCCTGATCGTGGGATTTTTCACGGACTTTTTTGTGGGGATCCAGGCAAAAGAATATCACTATCACCGGCTTCAACAGGAAATGCGCCTACTCTTCCATGAGACATTCCCCGATGTAAAAAATATTGTGAATGAACTGGAACAGATGAAACTGAAGATGAAGGACCTGGAAAAACAGAATGAGATCTTCAAAACTGTTTTCGGAGAGAAACCTTCCGCCCTGGAGGTTCTGAATGAGCTGAGTGTCCGGATCCCCAAAGACATTGAACTTGCCATCACGGATTTCACCATTGACGACAAATCGATCCGCTTCACGGGATGGACCGATACCTTCGAATCGGTGAACAAGATCGAAAAGGAACTCAGAAAGTCAACAATCTTTGTGAATGCCAAGGTCAGCAACGCCAAGGTCGGCAGAAACAAGAGCCGGATCAACTTCCAGATATTAATTCCATTCAAGAAATAACGGGATTCTCCTGAAAGGGACGAAATGGCATTGCACCTGTTATCACGGCGGGAATTCGATGAAGGTAATTTCCATCATCAACCAGAAAGGAGGGATTGGAAAGACCACAACGGCCATCAATCTCTCGGCTTGTCTTGCGGAATTGGAGCAACGGGTACTCCTGATCGATATGGACGCCCAGGCCAACGCCACAATCGGGCTGGATATCGATCCGGCCCGGTGCCGGAAGACCGTATACGATCTTCTGATCAACGAAGAAACGCCCTTCGAGGATGTCCGCTGCAAGACGATCCTGGATCGACTCGATCTCCTTCCGGGGCACATGGACTTGGCCGGTTGCGACGTTCAACTCGCACAAAGCACCAATCGTCCTTATCGGCTCGGCCATGCCCTGCAACGGGTGGACGGGGAATATGACTATACCATTATCGACTGCCCTCCCTCCCTCGGGGTGCTCAGTTTGAATGCCCTTCTGGCGTCGAGCGACATCATTATCCCGACCGAGGCAAAGTATTATGCAACCAAAGGATTCGACATGTTGAACAACATGCTGACCACCATCTCCATGCAATTAGGACACCGCATCCACCTCATGGGGATTCTGATTACCATGTTTGACAAAAGAACGACCCTGAACCGCATTTTTTATGAACAGATTCATGAATATTTCGGGGACAAGGTTTTCAAGACACGAATCCCGAGAAACATCACCCTGAGCGAAGCGGAAGTGTACCGAAAACCAATCATCCGATATGCCGCCAATTCGACAGGAGCGAAGCACTATCGCCGTTTGGCCATTGAAGTCCTTTTCCATGAATAACGGCAACCGGGCCGTCCGGTAAAACATTCAGAAAGTGATCTATCCATGCCAGACAAAGAAGACGAGCTTCGGAAAAAGACGAAAGAAAATCTTGACCCGAAAGGATGGGAGGCCCTTCTGGAGGGCGTTCCTCCAATCAACACACAAGCCTCTACACCCGACCCGGCCCCGTCCTCTTCGGAGCGGAAAGAGCATGTTCTCCGGGTCACGGATGAAACCGGTTTGACATCGGAGCAGACCCTCGCTGCGGAACCCGTTATCCCACCGGAAAAGACATCGGGCAAAGGTGGCGCCGGCGATCATGGGAAGGACCTATCCCGCGGGGAGAGTTCCTCAATGGAAGCGGAGGAAACGAAGGAGCATCTACAGCTCCCCCCCCCGGACCCGGAAATCAACAAGAAGAATCGATTCTCCCTTCTTGCGGACCGGATCCGCAAATTTCCTCAGATCCGGAAGGCCCTGCAGTATTATCAGCACATCAGCCTTCGGGAACAGCGAATGGTGCTGGCCTCGATCCTTTTTCTCATTCTCATCTTTGTCTATTCCTTGATCCTGGGGCCTCTTATGGATCGCAATGCCCTGCTCAATCGGAAAATTAAAAAAAAGAGGGAAGAGATCACGGAGATGGTTCGTCTGCGATCCTCGGTCGTGCAGGATCGGGGCGGAATGGACCGGATCCGGAAGATCATCGAACAGCGGGGCAAGGATTTTTCCGTTTTTGCCTACCTGGAACAGTTGGCCACAAAAGCGGAGATGAAAGACAAGATCATCTACATCAAACCACAGCGGGAAACCCCGGTCGGTCGCTTCAAGGAATCCCTGGTCCAGATCAAACTCGAAAAGATCGGAATGGAAGCGTTGACGCGATATCTTTATCAGATCGAAACCTCGGAAGACCTTCTCTACATCAAAAACCTTCGGATGAAACAGGGCAAAGAAAGGGGGCAAACCGGACTGAACGTCACGCTCTCCGTGGGAACCCTGATTCTGGGAAGCTGAAAGTCTTTTTTCTTCATCCAGTTCCTGGATGGAGAAAAAAAGCGGCAGGGAATTTTTCCCTGCCGCTTTTTTTATGACAGTTTTACGACCTCCTTCCTACCAGCGCACCTTGCTTCCCTTCCTGCGAAGCAGAGCCAACACAAAGACCGGAAGGAGAAGCAGAACCACCGCAGGCAGGCCCTCCATCGGGGTGACCGGTGAAGAGGAAAGGGCACACCCCCCCCC
>JAADIO010000041.1:42085-55399 GCA_013151235.1 Deltaproteobacteria bacterium
CACCGCCACTGCTGCTGGAGGAACTGGAACCGGACGATGAACTGGAACCGGAACCGGACGACGAACTGGAACCGGCCGAACCGTTCCCCACCTCAAAGGGAGAGAGGCTGGTCACATCAGCGGTGATCGTATGATTGGTGGTGTCAACACTCCTGTTTGTATCCTCAGCGACCCATTCACCACCGGTATAGTGATAGATATGGAGATCACTGGGATCAGTAATGGAACTGCTGTACTGCAGTTGGATCGTCACCGACGCCCCGGAAGCAATCGAGTCCGCACTCGGAAGATCAATGTCATAAAGACCACTGGCAGCCGTGGCATAAGACGGAAGATCCGGCGTCGATTCCGCCAGGAGCGATTCGCCTCGCAGACCGTTCGTACTCAAGCCGTTACTGGACAGAGTGGAGTCGTCCTTCTGCAAAGTCACCGTCGTAACACCGTCCCCTTCGCCGTCGGTAATGTCACCCGGTTCGAAGAAGACCTTCGACTTGTCCCCCTGCCCCATGCCGACGGATCCGCCGAGGAGGGCTTCCACCGTCCCCTCATTGAAGGCCGAGGCATTCATGTCGTACTGGAAGGTCTTGGTAATGACGGTATTATCCTTGCCGTAATGGGCGGTAAAGGTCACCGTATAGACCGGATCGATGATCGATGCCGGCGGCGTATAGGTGCCGGTAATTCCCATCTTGTCGGACCCCATGGTCGCAGAGATCGACCCCTGATCGACGGAAAGGATGTCATCGGCCGAGGCATCATTCAGATAACTCGTGCTGAAGAAAGCGATGGTAAATGTGCCATCACTGTTTTTCTTGGCCCGTGCCGTAATAATCGGCGGCGTGTCGGTCAGCACGGCATTGTAGGTATCCCCGCCCTGCACCTTGTCGGGCATGACATGAAGCTCGAAGGGGCCGTCCTCACTGTCATGCACAAGCAACAGATTGTAACTCTTCCCGGTTTCGAGACCGGGGACGGAATAGGCCGTCACTTCCCGTGTGGCATCGTTCGACGTCACACTTCCGAAGATGATGGTATCCATATCGGCGGAGACTGCAACCACCTGGTTAACTTCGCCCATCGTCGGGTAGGTCCCGTCCTCCTTGACGATCGTCCCGGAAACCGTTTCTCCTTCCGTCAACTCGATCGTGGAAAGGGTATTGCTCCCTGCCGAGATCGTAATATCCCGAACAATCTTCGTGGTATAACCCATACAGAAGACCTTGAGATTATACTTCCCGGGAACGATCCCGTCAACACTGAAGGTCGTCGTATCAGAGTCGCTCGGCTCTCCGATGAAATCTATTCCGTCCATCGGATCGGAATAGACCTCTCCCTGCTTCTGGAGCAGCAGGTAGGGCGCCGGCATGTCCTCATCCATAAAGGGGACCTTCCAAGGCGAACTGCCGGTCTTGTGGAGCGTACCGGAGAGGGAAGCATTTGCGACGGGCAGTGCGAAATCTATCCCGGTCAGACCGTTCGTCCCGACCTCCACATTTTTTTTCACCTCACCCCAATCGACAGGCGCAAAGTCCATAAAATCGGGGCGGGAACCACCGACCACAGTATAATACTTCACGTTGGGATCGACGCCATAGATGGTGTATGCCCCGTTGGAACCGGTTGAAGCACAGGCCCAGGTGGATCCGTCTTTTTCATCGTCCGGCTGCGCACAAACATTGACGTTCCCGACGGCACTGCCCGTTGCCGCCGAAGTGACGGTCCCGGAAACGGTCACCCCTTCACGAAGTTTCAGAGTCCCGATATCCACGGTCGCCCCTTCCGTATCCGGCACAACGACACCGGCCTTCCGGATCCCCACATAGTTCTTGGCACCGTTCTGCTTGAAACCATGCTCTGCCTCAATAGTCACCACATAGGTCCCCGCCGGAAGATTGGCCAGACGGAATTGACCGGTATAGGTTCCGTTCCCGTCGGTGGTCTCCTGCCCGCTTGAATCGACGGCAATGAAACGGCTTGTCGACCAGGGGTCGTTCCGGGTCTCTCGCCAGCTCCCTTCCACCCAGGGATGGGCCTCACAACGGATGGAAATCCCGTCATCCGGGGTGATCGCCTCACCGGTCTCCGCATCAACCAGTTTCCCTTCGATATTTGCACCCTTTTTCAGGTCCAGGTTTGCTCCCACCACATCGCTTCCGTTGACAGTGATGCTCTTGCTGGCCACGGTATAGTTCGGTGTCCAGGCCTGCACAACATAGTCGCCGTCCATGACATGGGGCAGAGTGAAGGAGTAGGTCTTGGTCGCTGTAGCTGGATCTGTAGGATCTGTCCAGAAGTCCTTGGAAAAAACCGGAATATGCCGTCCCATCCCCGCTTTCTGCGGATGATGCAGTTCGATATCGGCCACCCAGAAATTAGGATCGGAGTTCTGAGGGATCTCGGGCAAGGTCAACGTACCTGTAACAGTATAACCATTGGAAAGAGTAAAATCGATTCCGGTTTTTGCCTCTCCCGCAGAAACGGAAACCATCCGGTCATCGGCCGCCACATCGGGCAGAAAGGCCTGCTGAAAAACATCACCTCCTGTCGAGTGGTCCGTTAATTGTGTAGGAGGCGAAATATTGTAGGCACCCTTGGCAAGACCGGAGATGGTATAAGTCCCATCGGAGGCAATCTGCCCCATGTACATGGTAGATCCACCCATCATAGCCATTTTCATCGGGATCGCCATGACGCTCTGCCCCACAAGATCATTGGCAAAGCTTACCGATCCGGAATATCCCGTCTCCAGACTGACCGTCCCGGAGATCGAGGCACCCGTACTCAGGGTAAAATCCTGTCCCGTTGCAGTCTCCCCATTCATGACGGGAATCCGTGCCGTTTCGGTGCCGAAGTTTCCGTCGGGCATCCCCGGCTGCCCCTGAAGCATCTGGGCTGCATTACTGTATTCATTTACTTCTACAATATACTCCGACGTCCCCAGTCCCGTCAGGGAGTAAGTCCCATCCGATGCAGGCTGTGTCATCACCGGCTCCTGCCAGTCGCCCCAGCCGGACTTTGTCGCCTTCACCACGACTTTGGACATCTGGACGCCGCTTCCGGAAATCGTACCGGAAATTGCGCCGGAGAAGGGTGCAAAAGTCAGATTGACTCCGGAGGTCTGACTGTCGGTCGTGACGGTCGCCGTCAACGGCATGGGGGTCTGTTCGTATCCCTCGCCCAAATCGGAATGAATTTCATAGGTCCCGGGATCGAGACCTCCGATGGTGTAGGATACACTCTTGTTCGTCCCTCGGGGCACCTGGACATTGGTCCCGCCCCAGCCGCCATCGGATGATCCGGCATCAATCCAGAGGTTGATCGGTTGGCTGTAATCATCGCCCCCATAGGTCGCATAGGTTGAAGTATCACCGGCGATGATTACGGTTCCGGTGATGCTCCCCCCCTGACTCATGGTCAGGTTGCCGAGATTCACATCGGCGCCGCTCGTGACCGTCACATCATTCACGGTCGTCGTTTTATAACCCTGAACACGGACCTCCACCGTATAGGTTCCAGGCAGAGCCGAACGGATGTCAAAGCTTCCCTGGGTGGCGCCGTTATCAATGGACCCGCCACCCCAAGCCATGGTTCCATCGGTGGTGTGGGCGCTGACATCAAGCCACATCTGGCCCCCCGTCGAATTGGTAGTAGGAAGTGTGACCGTTCCGTAGATCCGGCTGGCCTTCGAAAGCGTCAGGTCCTTGCTTCCCCCGCTCGAATCGACGGTGACCGTTACCTCACTGCTCGAATATCCTTCCGCCTCGGCACGCAGATGATAGGTCTTCTGCCCGGAGGTCGGAGGGGTGATATCCACGGAATAGGAAGCCGTTTGCGAACCCGCCTGAATCGTGGCATTCCCCCAGGTCCACTCGGAGCCATCGTCCGACCAGGCGTTGATGTTGATCATCAACTGGTTTTCCGTCCCCCCCCATTGATTGGTGAAAGAAGTAAAGGCTGCCGGAATCGTCACCGTACCTGAGATCTGTACCGAAGGGGAAAGAGAAAAATCGATCCCGGTGACACTGTTCCCCGATGATACAGAGACATCGTTCGGATAGTTGCCGTTCACATATCCGTTCGCCTTGACATCAACATGATAGCTCCCTGCCTTCAATCCGGCCACCGTGTAGGTACCGTCTGAGGCGGTAAAGGTCTGTCCCCATCCGTACTGGGACCCGGCATGGACCTCAGCCCCGGAGATCGGGGTCGTCCCGTCGGTTTCATAGACTGTTCCCGAGATCGAAAGAGAATCGATCGTAACGGAAAGCGACGTATCAGAGGCCTCATCGTTAGTTGTCGTCCAGTCCCCGTCACCATCGGTCATAATCTTGATATTATAGACCCCGTTGGGGAGGACATTCCCGTTATTGTCCCTTCCTTCAAACATGAAATCCATCGTCTCATTCTTATTTATGAAACCATCCATCGTGGTATCGGAGGTCTTCCAGGAATTCGGATCACTCCAGTCAGGTGGCTCAAAGAGACCGTCTCCGTCCGTGTCGACAATCACCCGGAAGGAGGCATCGACATCCGACGAGAAATGGATAAAAGACTGGTCGGTATTCCCGTCGTTATCGGGGGTAATGGTAACCGTTGAAAGGCTGCCTGCCGTTCCGGTATCGATCGTAACACCGGAGAGCACTGCACTTGCAGACCCTGCAAAAGCCAGTAAGAGAAACAGACTAAGAACCTCATGAAACAAAAATTGACCGATTCTTTTCCACCACATGATAAACCCTCCCTGAAATCAATAAAATGATCTTTGTGCCTCCCTG
The DNA here is from genome assembly GCA_013151235.1 of Deltaproteobacteria bacterium. NCBI lineage: Bacteria > Pseudomonadati > Myxococcota > Myxococcia > Deltaproteobacteria bacterium. The sequence goes on from JAADIO010000041.1 coordinate 46,861, forward strand.
AGTCTTCCTTCCCGCAAAATCTCCTCTCTTTTGTGCTCGTCTTCTTTTCCTCCCCTGGACACCATGATTGGATAAAGACGGGCGTATTTCTCTGCCTCCAAGACATTCCGCCGGGCCAGGACCCCGCTCCTTAATCCCTTGAACCTTCGGGCCTGCTTCGCCCGGTAGATGCTCTCCTGCAGCAGCGTTCTTCGTCCGGAAGCAGACTCCCAAAGTGGACGATTCTTTCTTCTTTCAATCCTGCGGGCAACAGCAGACCGGCTGATTTTCTCATTGCGGGTCAGGATCGCGTCGATTTCTTCACGACTGAATTCCATATCCCGCCTGAACCTTTGATTGAATCTCTGAGATGGACGAAGCTGCACAGAAGGGCCTGCATCGGGCTTTCCCCGGGGATAGACACGAATCGACTTCACGGGATGATTCCCGAGAAGATCAACAGTTGAGGAAAAGACCATGGCATAACTCTCCCGTCCGATTAATTTTTTGAGCCCCGCTTCCATAGGGAGATCCCTGAAATGAACCGTCCGGGGAAGGTCAAGGAGTGACTTCTCAACAGAAATGGAGATCCCCGTTTGACGGGCAACCGATTCCATAATGGATTCCATCGTCTCCCCCGTCAGTGTTGCACTCATACAGCCGGCATGGATGGAAAGAGAAATTCCGGAATACTCAGGGTCCGATGGCCCTGCAGCCGAGAGGGAGGATAAAGAAAAACTCATTGTCATCCCGGCCAGAAAGGTCGAGAGAAACAGAGCCCTGACGAATAGACGTACAAACCGAGGCATGATCCACTCCGGTTGAATAATCATGTATAGGGAAAGCGAGTATTGTGACCCCGCGCGGATCATAAAAGCCCGGGAGTCTTACACCTTATCGGAGAGAGAGAAGAAGACTTTAGCTTTTTTCAGCTTTACCGGGAGAAAAAGGGCAAGCGGGTCAAGCCCCCTGATGCACTTCAGGCCGAATATCGACAAGAACGGCCTGTACCGAACGCTTTCCATTAAAATCGTTGAAGCGCAGATGGCAGAGGAGATCCGAGGAGGGCGCAGCCGTGAGAGGGTCGGCATACTTCCCAAGGTTAAATCCGATGACATTCAAAAGACCCTTTCCGCAGGGAACCTGGAAACGAAGGTGTGCCTCACCAACAATGCATACCGACTGCGGTCTGACGCCGGAGAGTTGAAAAACCGGTTCCGGGTTCCCGATCCCGAAGGGCTTGAGCTTCTCCAGTTCCCCCAGGAGTTCCGGGGTGACCTGTTCCGGCACGAGGGAATCGTCAATGGAAATTGAAGGAACCAGGGTCTCCGCATCAAGGGTCTCTTCCGCATAATGGTTGACCGCATCCCGGAATGCGGGAATCCTTTCCCAGGCCACGGTCAACCCCGCCGCCACTTCATGCCCCCCGAACCCCTGCAGGTACTCCCCTCCGGCTTCAAGGGCGCGGTAAAGAGAGAACCCGGAGATACTTCGCCCGGAACCTACGCCCATACCATTTTTCCGGGCAATGAGAATCGTCGGCCGATAAAATCGTTCCACCATCCGGGAGGCAACAATCCCGATCACCCCCGGATGCCAGTCTTCGGAGGCCAGGACGATAACCTTGCCCTCACTCCCTTCCCGCTCCATCCTTTCCAGTGCCTCGGCAAAGATTTTCTTTTCAATCTCACGGCGGCGGAGGTTCTCTGTATTAAGCATCGCTGCAAGCTCCTCAACCTCCTCCGGATCGTCGGAAACCAGCATTCGAAGCGCAAGCATTGCATCCCCCAGTCGGCCTGCTGCATTGATTCTGGGCGCCAGGGCAAACCCGACCTGTCCCGGGGTAACCACAGAACCCCGGATTCCCGCGGCATTCACCAGCGCCCGTATCCCCCGGTTCCTGCTCCGCCCGATCTCGGCCAGGCCATGCCGGACCAGGATCCGGTTTTCCCCAACGAGCGGAACCACATCCCCGATCGTTCCGAGTGCAACCAGGTCGAGGACCTCCCTCAAGTTGGGAAGGTCCCGGCGGCCGTCACTGTTTTTCTCCCGCAGGAGGGCCCGAACCGCGACCAACAGGGCGAAGGCCAGACCGACGCCGGAAAGCATCGCAAAATGTCCGGCACGGGCCGGCTCCATTTTCGGATTGACCAGATAAGGAGTCTCCGGCAGCACCTCCGGCGGTTCATGATGATCCGTCACAATCACATCGATCCCCGCCTTCCGGATCTGCGCAATCTCCTCCCTTGCAGAGATCCCGTTGTCTACGGTAATCAGGAGCTTTGCCCCGGTTTCCACAATCCGGGGAATCACCGCACGATGCAGACCATAACCATCCTTCAACCGGTTCGGAAGAAGGCAGGTCACATCGGCTCCGAGACGATTCAGAATTCGAACCAGCAGGGCGGTTGCCGTCACACCATCGACATCATAATCCCCGAAGATACAGATCCGGTCTTTCCTTTCGAGGGCAGCCACCATCCGTTCGGCGGCCGGAACAATTCCGGGGATCTCCAGAGGATTGGAAAGATCGGACAATCCGGCATTGAGATAGATCCGCCCTTCTTCCCGGCTGGTGATCTTCCGGTGCCGGAGTACGGCCGCAGTCAAAGAGGAGACCCCAAGGGCATCGGAGAGGTCCCGGACCTGTTCTTCATCGTGTTCGCGGAATTTCCAGTATTTCCCAAGAAGAGAGGTCCGCACCACAATCACCCTTTTACGGAAGATAAAATCCCGGATATCCTGTCTGAACAAATAGGGACAATATAGACAAGAACTTTGACATATCCGCCCATCTCTCTGGATCGCCATGATCGGGGTCGCAAAATCATCATAAATTAATGCTGTATTATCAACCAGTTAAAGCAGACACCCATCTTGAACAGTGTAGGCATATATTTTGCAGAACAGGGTCGTAATGTACGTAATCCAAACCTGAAAGGATATTTATGAATACCTTCACTTCCGAATCGGGAATACATCGTACGGCACCACAACAGGTCAAAGTCGACAAAGTTATTGATGCCCGCGGAATTTACTGTCCCGGCCCGTTGGTGGAACTGATTCGAGTAATGAGACTCTCTTCGCCGGGGACAATTTTCGAAGTCCTCTCCTCCGACAGGATCTCGACAAAAGATATCCCGGACTGGGTCAACAGATGCGGACATGAATATATCGGCATCCGGGAAAAGGCTGATTCCTGGAGTCTTTACATCAGGAAAAACAAGTAGGAATTCTCCTGCGGAACTATCGCAGGGCAAAGAGAACCGTCCCGATCATCCCCAGGGCCGCCAGAAGTTTTACCATCGTGCCGGACACCCTTCCCAAAAATGCACCAACACCGGACCGGAAGGAATGCCTCAGGTCTCTCTGGGTCGTCCATTCATAGAAAAAGGCCCCGAAAAAAGCCCCGGCAAAAAGACCCGGGAGGGCGCCGATCCCGAAGAAAAGAGGAGCACACAGGACCGCACCGATGATCCCGCCCACAAGGGACGCAACCGCACCCTTCCGGGAAGCACCAAACCGCTTTGCCCCGGCCATTCCGAGCAGATATTCCAACCCTTCCGCCGCAACGGCAATCACCGCAAGAACGGCGAGGAGGGTCAGTCCAAGCTTCTCAAAACTGTCGGCGTACCCATAAAGAAAGGATGTAACCAGGATCAGCCACGTCCCGGGCAAACCGAAAAATATTGCGAAAAATCCAACCAGGAAGAAGAAGAGGAGGAGGATAAATCCGACTGTTTCCATCGTACTCTTTCAGAAAGAAGCTTGCAGGCCAAAGACGGATCAAGCCTCCCGTCAGCCACGAGCCGGCTTGGCAAACTTCTGAAAGATGACCAGGATCGGGCTGGCAATAAAAATGGAGGAGTAGGTCCCAACCACAATCCCCACCGTCAGCGCGAAGGCGAAGTCATGGATGACCTCCCCGCCCAGGAAAAGAAGAATGATGACCACAATCAGCGTCGTTAACGATGTCAGGATGGTCCGGCTCAAGGTCTCATTGATACTACGATTGATTGTCTCCTCATAGGACTCTTTTCGTTTCAGGGCAAAACGTTCCCGGATACGGTCAAAAACAACGATGGTATCATTGAGTGAATACCCGACAATGGTAAGAACGGCAGCAATAATCGGCAGGGTAAATTCCTTGTTCAGAAGAGAGAAAACCCCCACCGTGATCAGTACGTCGTGGACCAGGGCCACGATCGCCCCGACGGCAAAACGGAATTCAAACCGTAAGGTAATATAAATGAGGACACCGAGCATGGCATAAAGGAGGGCAAAGAAGGCCTTCTCCCGAAGATCATGCCCAACCTGGGGACCCACAACACCCACACGATCTACGATAAAAGAATCTTTTCCAAAGGTTTGGATCAGTCCTTTTTTTATCTTATCGGCGAGTTGATTCCCTTTTTTGGATTGCTCCACCCGAATCATCACTTCATCAGGACTTCCGTATTCCTGAATCACACTCTCCCCTACGACCTCCTTGAGACTCTCCCGAATTTTACCGATGTCGGCAGGTTCCTTGAACTTCAACTGCATCAGTGTCCCCCCGGCAAAGTCGATCCCGTAATTCAAGCCTTTATGGACCACGATGGATCCGATCCCAACCAGAATAATCAAAACGGAAACCCCGATGAAGAACACCTTCTTGCTCAGAAAATCAAAGTTCGTATTGGGCCTGATAATCTCCATATTCCCTCTCCATGTATTTTCAACAATTGAGCAGTTTGATCCAACGAAAGCCGATCAAATACTGAGGTGCTCCACTTCACGTTTCCCCAGATAGAAAGCAAAAATCACTCGTGTAATAAAGATCGCCGTAAACATACTGGCAATGATGCCGAGACAGAGGGTGACGGCAAACCCCTTGACCGGCCCGGTCCCGAACTGAAAAAGGACAAAGGCTGCAATCAGGGTCGTCACATTGGCATCCAGAATCGTACTGAAGGCCTTGTCATAGCCTCCCTCAACCGAAGAAAGGACCGTCTTGCCCTGACGGAGTTCCTCCCGGATCCGCTCAAAAATAATCACATTCGCGTCCACGGCCATACCGATGGTCAGGATAATCCCGGCAATTCCGGGGAGGGTCAGGGTCGCGTTCAACCCGGACAGGGCCGCCATCATAAACAAAAGGTTCAGAATCAGTGCGACATTAGCGACCAATCCCGCCACTTTATAATAGATCACCATGAACACGACCACAAGGATCCCGCCGATGATGATCGATTTCATCCCCTTCTTGATCGAGTCCTGCCCCAGGGAGGGACCGACGGTCCGTTCTTCCTCAATAGTGACCGGTGCGGGCAGGGCACCGGCGCGGAGGACAATCGCAAGGTCCTTCGCTTCCTGCAAGCTGAATCGTCCGGAGATCTGGGCCCGCCCACCGGCAATCCGCTCCCGAATCGTCGGAGCGGAATAGACCGTTCCGTCAAGGATGATGGCCATTCGTTTTTTTACATACTTGGCGGTTAACTTGCCAAAAAGCTTGGCGCCTCGCCGGTTAAAAGTCAGGGAGACATAGGGTGCGTTAAAACGATCGTAACTGACGCGGGCATCCGTGATGGTATCCCCGGTCATAAGGACCCGCTTCTTCAGAAGCAGCGGGGTCTTGTTGCCCGTCGAATTCCGCTCATAGAGAATCTCATCCTCCATCGGCATGTCACCCTGAAGCGCACGGTCAACATCGTGTTCCTCGTCAACGAGTTTGAACTCCAGCCGTGCCGTCTTGCCGATCAGCGCCTTGGCGCGTGCCGTATCCTTAAGACCCGGCAACTGAATGAGAATCCGGTCCCGTCCCTCCCGCTGAATCGTCGGCTCGGAGACCCCGAATTCATCCACCCGATTCCGGATTGTCTCCAGGCTCTGATCAATCGCGGTGCGCTTGATCCGTTGAATTTCCTTCGGCTTCAGCGTGAGTGAGATATGGTTTTCGCCGTGCTCCTCCAGATTCAGGATCCCGGCATAACTTTCTTCAACCACCTGTTTGATACTTGCAATCCCCTTACGGTCAAGCGTCTCGATATCAAGGACATTGCCTACCTTCTCAACGAGGACATAATCGATTCCTTTGTCATCCAGGAGATCCTGAAACTCATCCACCATCCGATCAAGTTCGGAATCGACGGCCTTGTCCACCTGCACTCCCAAGATGAGATGCATGCCCCCCTGCAGGTCGAGCCCAAGATTGATCTTATGCCCCTGAACCGGGTAAAGAAAATAAACGGCGGCCAGGATACTGAAAAGGATTACCCCGGCTCTCCATTGCAACGATTTGTCCATCCCCGAACTCCTTTCAACCGACCAAAAAGATGAATGCACCGGAAACACAGGAGGATCTTATTGACCCATTCCGTCAATCTCCACATTAAATGTCGAATATAACATACGAAAAATCAAAATCAAAGCTAAAATTCAAATTCATCTTTCTTTTCAGAACCTTTACGGGCTGTCCCGCCAATCCACATCCGAAGAATTTGCCGAAAAGACGGCAGATCTCAGGAAGATGCTTTCTCCGAGACCGTCTTCCGGCTGATCGCCGAACGATCCACCTTGATCTTGACCCGGTCATCAAGCTGCAAGGTCACGATATCGGGGGTGATCGCTTTCAGCTCTCCGTGAACCCCGCCGCTCGTCACCACATGGTCTCCGACCTTCAAGGCCTCCAGCATCGCCTTGTGCTCCTTCGTTTTCTTCATCTGTGGGCGAATGAGCAGAAAATAGAAAATCAGGACCATCAAAAGGAGAGGAATCATCTGTTGAAACCCGGCGCCCGCCCGGGCAGCCGGCGCCGCCCCCTCTGCAAATGCAAGTGTAAAAAACATGTTCGCCTCCTGTAGGAAAAATGAAAATTAAAAAACAGAAATCAAAAACAAATGATATAGAAACACCATGGTTCATTTCCGCTGCATCTCCTGCGTCCGATAGGCCGCGTAAAATTCCTCCCGGAACGATTCCAGCCGATCCTCTCCGACGGCTCTCCGAAGATTGCCCATCAACTCCTCGTAAAAAGTAATGTTATGAATCGTATTCAACCGCATGGACAGAATCTCCCCGGCCATGAAGAGATGTCTCAGATAGGCCCTTGAATAATTCCGGCAGGTGTAACAGCCGCATTCGGGATCGATGGGGATCTCCTCCCGGGTGTGTACGGCATTCTTGATCACCAGTCTTCCCCGCCGGGTAAAGAGAAACCCGTTCCGGGCGTTTCGGGTCGGCATGACGCAGTCAAAGAGATCGATCCCGCGGCAGACCCCCTCGACCAGGTCCTCCGGTTTGCCCACCCCCATCAGGTAGCGGGGAGCATCCGCCGGCATGAAAGGCTCCGTCACCTCGAGTATTTCATAGAGCATCGGCTTCGTCTCCCCCACACTCAGCCCGCCGACGGCATAGCCGTCAAAACCGATTTTCACCAGTTCCTCGGCACAGCGTACGCGAAGATCAGGGTACATCCCGCCTTGAATGATCCCGAAGAGGGCCTGATCGGGCCGGGTCTTCCGCTCCAGGCACCGTCTTGCCCAGCGGAGGGTCCGCTCCATCGACTGACGGGCATAGTCTTCCGTCGCGGGATAGGGAGTACATTCATCAAAGGCCATGATGATATCCGCCCCCAAGGCCTCCTGGATCTCGATCGCAATCTCCGGCGTAATATGATGCCGGGATCCGTCAATGTGGGACTGAAAGGTCACCCCTTCCTCGCCGATCTTCCGCAGAGCCTTGTGGCTGAAAACCTGATATCCTCCGCTGTCCGTCAGGATCGGCCCGTCCCAGTGCATGAAGGAATGGAGCCCACCCAACTCCCGGATTAATTCGTGACCGGGACGGAGATAAAGATGATAGGTGTTGGCCAGGACGATCTCCGCCCCCGTCTCCCGCACCTCCTCCGGGCTGACGGCCTTCACCGCCGCCTGCGTCCCCACCGGCATAAAGGCCGGCGTATGAATCTTCCCGTGGGGGGTCGTGACCGTGCCGAGACGCCCGCGTGTGCCGGTGTCTTGATGATGTAAGGTAAAGGAGAAAGTCATTTTCGCCGTGTTCCCAATGGTGGATGCTTCTGCTTCTGTATTTTTCATTTCTAAAGTTGTGCAACTAATTGTTTTTGTTCATTTTCTTTGCTCGCCCAAAGAAAACGAACCAAAAGAAAAGGCGCCCGGTCACTCGGTCCCGCAAAGCGGGACTTCCCTGCGCTTCTCGAAAGGTCGGGGGGCTCGATAACACGCTTCGCGTGGTGGTCCGTTCCGGACCACACGATCTCGCCCTTTTTCCCGACCTTTCTGCGATGCTCGGCTTCGTGAAGGGGTTGCTCTCCCCCTGCGGGGGAGTTGGAAAAACCTCCACAGAAGTTGGTCTTACTTTTCATTTTTCATCTTTCATTTTTGATGAAGTCGTAAAAAGTCGTTTTCCGGATACCGTTCATGGTTCGACAGGCTCACCACGAACGGAATATCAATGACTTACACCGTTCGCCCTGAGACATAATGGCTGACAGTTGGCAAAAAAGTGCCTGCCCCTTGCCAACGTGGGTTATGCTGGAAATTATTAACCCCGGCACAGAGCC
>JAADIO010000042.1 GCA_013151235.1 Deltaproteobacteria bacterium
GAACGGTCCATTAAACTTTCCGAACCACATGCCCGGAAGCTCGCCGAACCACACAAACGGAATATCAATAACTTACACCGTTCGTCCTGAGTGGGCCTGTGCTGAGTTTATCGAAGCATCGAAGGGCCTGTCCTGAGCCGGCCGAAGGGTCGAAAGGCTTCGTGATTTTTTACGACTTCATCAAGTATTTGCCTGAATCGTGATTCTTGGAGCGGATCCAGCGGGAAACGGGCCGCTCGGTTTCTACTCTTCCTGGAGCATCGTCCGGATCTTCTCCGCCAGTGCTTCCGGTGTTAAAGGCTTCAGGATCAGGTCCGTTTCGTGATTGTCTTTGTCGAGGGGAGGTTGTGCCGAGGAGTAGCCGGTCATGAAGAGGACCTTGATCCCGGGCTGTTTGTGTTGGACTGCTTCTGCCAGTTCCTTTCCGCCCATGCCGGGCATGACCATGTCCGTGAGAAGGAGATCAATTTCCCCAATTTCTTCAATGTGCAGGAGCGCTTCTCTTCCGCTGTCGGCGGTCACAATCCGGTATCCCAGCGGGGCGAGGGTAGCTTTCGTGAATTCCCGGATGATCTTCTCATCGTCAACGACCAGGATCGTGCCCGCCCCTTTACGGGCCGTTTCATTTTCTTCCACCTCGTCGGCCGGTGATTCAATCTGCGTCCGGTAGGGGAAGAAATAAAGGGAAAAACGTGTTCCTTTTCCGACTTCACTTTCTACAACAATATGCCCCTTGTGTTGTTTGACGATCCCATAGACCGTGGAGAGGCCGAGGCCGGTTCCCTGACCGACGCTTTTTGTGGTAAAGAAAGGTTCGAAGATCCTTTCCTGGACTTCCGGAGTCATCCCTTCCCCGGTATCTTCTACCGTAACACGAACATAATTACCCGCTTTGATCTCTCCCATGGCACGGGCCTCATGGGGGCTGACCTCCGTATAAGTCGTACGAATTTTGATCCATCCTCCTTTCGGCATGGCGTCCCGGGCGTTCACCGTCAGGTTCATTAGAATCTGTTCCATCTGGGTGGGGTCGGCCAGGATCGGAGGAAGATCCGGATCAAGCGCCAGTTCGATATGAACATGTTCTCCGAGCAGTCGTTTCAGCATTTTCGAGAGGTCCCGGAAGAGCTCATTGAGCTGAATCTGCTGCATCTCCAGGACCTGTTTCCTGCTGAAGGCGAGGAGCTGGTTGGTCAGGCTTGCCGCCCGTTCTCCCGTCTCCTTGATGATCTCCAGGTACTTTCGGACCGGGTGTTCTTCCGGCATATCCCGCAGGGCCAGGGTGGAAAAGCCGATCATGCCGGTGAGCATGTTATTGAAGTCATGGGCAACACCGCCGGCCAACTGTCCGATCGATTCGAGTTTCTGTGCCTGCCGGAGCTGTTCTTCCAGTTTAACCTGATCGATCTGCATCTGTTTCAGACTGGTGATTTCCGTGGAGATTGCACAGATCGTAGAGTGGTCATCTTCCCTGGAGGGCAGAAGAAACCGGACGGTGAGAAAAACATGTTCATTTTCTCCGACGAAAAACTGCTCTTCATGGTGTACTGGATTACCTGATCGGAGGACCTCCCGGTCGTGTTCGGTCAGCTCGTCGGCAACTTCCCGTGAACAAAAATCGTAACAGCTCTTCCCGAGGATCTCACCGGTGGTTTTTCCGAAGAGGGTTTCGAACTGCCGGTTGGCCATGATGTAGGTACCGTCGTGTTGTTTGAGGGTTACAATGGCGGGGGAGTTATCCATAATTGCCTGCATCTGTGCCTGGCTTTTTCGCAGGTGGTCCGTTGTGCGGGAAAGAGTTCCGAAGACATCCTGGAAGGTCCGTGCCAGCCTTCCGATTTCGTCGTTCCGGTCCTGGTAGGGAATGACCGTCCTGTTCTCTCTGGATCCGGTCTGGGCCGTAAGAGCGCTGCTCAGCCGGTCGATCGGATCCGTCGCGACGCGATGGATCAGCAGGAGGGTGAGCCCCATGAAGATCAGGGTCAGGATCGTGACAACCGTAATGATTTCGGTTATGTCCTGACGAATCAGGGCGTCGACGGTCTTGTAGGAGAACTGCAGATCGAGACGGCCGAGTCTGTTCCCTTCGTTTCCCAACAGAGGATAGGAGATCGTTTCAACGTTTGCGTGCGGGTCGTTTATGTTTATAGGGTAATGGACGATCCGCCTTCCTTCTTTTCCGTAGATCGTGATTCCCTGAATGTCGGGATCATCTTTTGTCCGCGTCATTTTCCGGCTGACCCGGTAGAGCCCGGTAAAGTCGTTTGTTTCCAGCGCGTTCGCGATGGCCTCGGCGAGGATTTCACCCTTTTCTTTTTGTTCATGGTGGAAAGCGGCATGGAAGATGATCTTCGCGTTACGGGAGTCGAAGTAAATGAGCAGGGAGGCAAAGATCAGAAAGGTCAGGGTAATCGTTCCGAGGAGCAGGGTTTTCAGTGATGGATCGAGCCAATGGTTCTTTTTCATGGTCCTGTCCCGCCTGCGTTTGTACCGTGGTGGGAGGATCGTTCTCCGGTCAACTCTTTTTCTCCTTTGCAGAGAAAGATAATCCGTACTTTTCCGCTTTGCGGGGAATTCTTCAAGAGATCCGCTGTCACATAACCGATGGCTGTCCTCTGGCTGGTCCAGTCTTGAACGATGCCGGAACAATACCGCATTTGCCATTTTCCGACCGAGAAGGCTCCATCGGGTTGGATCCCGATGAGTGAATCGTCCGGAACGACTTCCGCACCGAGCGATCGGTGAATACTAACATTCAGGATTGGGTAATGTCGTTGATTATATAAGGAGAGCGGGCTGAGAAATTTCCCGGCGGTGATGTTGAGCTTTGGGGTATAGAGGTATCTGACCCAGACTGCCAGGACTTGGTTTTTGGTGTCGTCCATGGATTTTGCAGGATCGTACTTCCGATCCCGGAAGCAAAGCTCAGGAGTATCCTTCCGGTCCAGCTCGCTGTAAAGCCGCGTCTTTTGTTGGAGCGCATTCAGTACAAGACCCAAGTGGTGTGTGCGGGCGCTGAACTTGTTTTCCTTTGAGTTATCATGCGTTGCCCGGGAATCGACATAGGCATTCAGCCGGATATTATCCCCCGAGATTGCTGATGCGGGGAACGGGATGAAAAACAGAATCAACCCGATAAAAAATGATAAAATCAAGCGAACTTTCATTGTCTCTCCTTGAATTGTGACGAAATCTTCCTCCATGGTGAACCTTTTGCATGAAAATATCGGTGATTGAATGAAAGGTCATTTTTTCTACATATTAGTGAAGAATTACGAAGGATGTCAAGGCATTTCGTGACTGAGCGGGTTGCTTCTGCTTGCCCGAAGGACAAGGCGTGATAAGTTCGAGGTCGGAGAAGAATTTATAGCACATCGAAGGAATTGATTATCGTTGTTATGCAGCCATCTGGGCAACGTAAAAAGATCGGAATCGCGGGAGTTTGCTTGTCATCTCCGGAATTTGTTGTATGATAGTTACCTATCCATGGTGCATCTTATACAAAACATCCCGAAAGGATTCCTGAGAAGCGGAAAGGCGGGAAGAGCCCATGATTTCAACAATCTTCTTACGGTAATCATGGGAAATGTCTCTTTGGCGAAAGTGAGTCGTCCTTCCGAAGCGAGTCCTGCCGAACGTCTCGCCGATGCCGTTGATTCCTGCCTGAAGGCCAAGGATCTGACGTCACGTCTGTTGACCTTTTCCCGGAGTGGAAAGCCCGCCCGGCAGCGGCTTGGCTATGAGCTGACGACCGTTGGGGACGAAACGGAAGCCCTGGACCGTTATCGGAAAGCGGCCGATCGGAAACGTCCTTTTGCGGCGGTCATTCTTGATCTGACTATTCCGGGCGGCAAGGGGGCGCAATGGACCCTGCCGTCAAGGCGGTCCTCGCCAGCGGTTACGTCAATGAACTCTTCCTGGAAGACTATCAAAATGAAGGGTTCTGCGGTCTCCTCACCAAACCCTATCAGGTTACTGAATTGAAGGAGCTGCTGGACCGGCTTCTCTCCCGGGACCCTGAGGGATTACGGGGAGCCGGGATCTGATCACGAAAGGCGGAATCCGTCAGTACGGATGAAAGGAGGAAAGAATGAAACGAATCTTGACCGTGGTCCTGCTTCTGCTGTTGACTTGTTCCGTTCCGGGATGGGGATCGGATAACCTGATGAAAAGGGCGCAAACCCTCTTCAAACCAATCCCGACCACCGTTCCGGTTTTGAAGAAAAATCCTATTACGCCGGAGAAGGTGAAGTTAGGCAGGATTCTCTATTTTGATCCCCGTCTCTCATCAAGTGCCCTGATCAGTTGCAACACCTGCCACAATCTCGGTATGGGCGGGATCGACTTTCAGGAGACCTCGGTCGGGCATGGTTGGCGGAAGGGGCCGAGAAATGCCCCGACGGTATTCAATGCTGTTTTTAATATCGCCCAGTTCTGGGACGGCCGGGCGCCGGACCTGAAAGAACAGGCCAAGGGGCCGGTGCAGGCATCGGTCGAGATGAACAGCACGCCTGAACGGGTGATCTCCGTTCTGAAAAGCATGCCGGAATACGTGGATCTCTTTCAGCAGGCCTTTCCCGGGAAGCCCGGCCCCGTGACCTTTGATAACATGGCCCGGGCCATTGAGACCTTTGAGGCGACCCTGCTGACCCCGGACTCCCCTTTTGACCAGTACCTGAAGGGTAATTCCCATGCCCTGGATATCGGGGAGAAAGAGGGATTGCAACTCTTCATCGACCGGGGGTGCAGCGGCTGCCACAACGGGATGAATATCGGCGGTTCCGCCTATTTTCCCTTCGGCGTGGTGGAAAAGCCTGATGCAGACCTCATGGCCGGCGACGAAGGTCGTCTCAAGGTGACCGGTATCAAGTCCGATGCCCATGTCTTCAAGGTTCCCTCCCTCCGAAATGTTGTCCTGACGCCGCCTTACTTCCATTCCGGAAAGGTCTGGAGTCTGAAGGACGCGGTCAGGATTATGGCAACGGCCCAGCTCGGCCTTTCCCTGACCGATGAGGAGGTGGGAAAAATCGTCCGGTTCCTCAAGGCCACCACCGGGGCCCAACCCCGGGTGGAGTATCCTGTCCTGCCTGCGGTGACGGACAAAACACCCAGGCCGAAGATCGATTGATCCGTTTTTGTCCCGGGGGATTTCAGGCTTCCGCTTTTCATGATATTCTCCTGTTTTGACATGAAAGCGGCTTGACAACGGGGGGCGGCTCCTGTTAATTTTCCACAGAATTTTATCGGGAGAATTTTATGTCTGAGGAGCAAAATCCGTATCTTTCAGGCCGCCCCATTGCACCGGACGGGATCGACGGATCGGAAACCGTTGCCGATCTCGTAGACCGAACCTTTCTGGCCTACAATGCAGGACGTCTCCGGGAGGCCTGCCGTCTTTTGAACGAAAAGATCCTGGCCGATGATGTCACGGTCGGTTTGAGCCTTTCCGGGGCGCTGACGCCGGCCGGGCTGGGGCGCTCCTGCATCATCCCCTGGATCGAGATGGGCTTTGTCGACTGGATCGTCTCTACCGGAGCGAACCTGTATCACGATACCCACTTCGGGATCGGTCTCGATCTGCACCGGGGAACGCCTTTCGTTGATGATACACGTCTCCGGGAAAAGGAGGTCGTCCGGATTTACGACATCCTCTTCTCTTTCGACGTACTCCTGCGGACGGACAAGTTTTTCTACGAAATCCTCTCCCTTCCTGAATTCCAGAAGGAGATGGGCACGGCGGAACTTCACTACCTGATCGGGAAATATGTCTCCGAGCGGGAGCGGGCACTCGGTCTCGGCACGGTGAGTCTTCTTTCGGCGGCCTATCAGCAGGGGGTCCCCGTTTTCACCTCCTCGCCGGGGGACTCCTCCATCGGGATGAACATCGCCGCCCTCAACATGAAGGGGATCGGTCCGAGGATCGATTCCTCCCTGGATGTGAACGAGACGACGGCCATCATCTATCATGCCAAGAAGACCGGCCTCAAAAATGGGCTGGTGATGATGGGGGGCGGATCCCCGAAGAACTTCGTGTTGCAGACGGAGCCGCAGATTCAGGAGATCTTCGGGCTTCAGGAATCCGGTCACGACTACTTCCTGCAGGTGACCGATGCGCGTCCCGATACGGGGGGGCTCTCCGGCGCCACCCCTTCCGAGGCGGTCTCCTGGGGCAAGGTTGATCCCGACCGGCTTCCCGATTCGGTCGTAGCCTATCTCGATACGACCGTTGCCCTTCCGATTCTGACCGCCTATGTCCATGCCCGTCATGAAAAGAGGTCCTTCCGGCGTCTCTATGACCGGCGGGAGGAGATGCTTGCCTACCTCAAAAAGGATCTGCCGGAGAAGTTCCAGTCCCAGCTGTATTGAGGTCTCCGGGGAAACGGGAAAGAGGCAAAGTCAAAGGAGAAAAGTAATGACCATGGTGGAAGCACACCCTTCCGGCGGGTGAGCCGGAAGGATGTGCGGTTTTCGGAGAGGGATCAGTCCGCCATGGCCTTCCGGTCTGCAATCAGGGTCTTGAGTACGTTCGGATCGGCCAGGGTGGAGGTATCGCCCAACTGGTCGATTTCGAGGCTTGCGATCTTCCTGAGGATGCGCCGCATGATTTTTCCGCTTCTTGTCTTCGGAAGGGCCGGGGCCCAGTGAATCACATCGGGTGTGGCGATGGGGCCGATCTCCTTCCGGACCAGTTGCACCAATTCCTTCTTCAATTCTTCCGTCGGTTTCTCACCGTCATTCAGCGTCACATAGGCATAGATCCCCTGTCCCTTGATGTCATGGGGAAAGCCGACGACGGCCGCTTCAGCGACAACCCGGTGGAGTACCAGGGCCGATTCAACCTCGGCAGTGCCGATCCGATGACCGGAGACGTTGATGACATCGTCCACCCGTCCGGTGATCCAGTAGTCGCCATCGGCATCTCTTCGGGCACCGTCACCGGTCAGATAGTAGCCGGGATAGGCGGCAAAATAGGTGTCAAAGAAACGCTGCTGATCCCCGAAAACCCCCCGCATCATTCCGGGCCAGGGCTGTTTGATTGCGAGCAGACCGCTTGCTTCCCCTTCTAATTCGTTCCCTTCCTGATCGAGAATCACAGGTGCGACGCCGAAGAAGGGACGGTTCGCCGATCCCGGTTTCAGCTCCATTGCGCCGGGGAGGGGGGTGATGAGAATCCCTCCGGTTTCGGTCTGCCACCAGGTGTCGACGATGGGGCATCTCCCTTTGCCGACCTTGTCGTGGTACCAGAGCCATGCCTCCGGATTGATCGGTTCTCCGACCGTACCGAGCAGCCTGAGACTGGTCAGCTTGTTGTTCTCAAGATGTTTTTCTCCCTGCCGGATAATGGCCCGGATGGCCGTTGGAGCGGTATAGAAGATCGAGACCCGGTAACGGTCGACGACATCCCAGAATCGGCTCCAGGTTGGATAGTTCGGCACACTTTCAAAGACGATGGAGGTTGCCCCGTTGGCGAGCGGACCGTAGACGATATAACTGTGCCCTGTGATCCAGCCGATATCGGCGGTACACCAGTAGATGTCTTCTTCCCTCAGGTCGAAGATTATTTCATGGCTGTAACTGGTATAGACGAGATAGCCGCCGGTGGTATGCATGACCCCTTTCGGCTTGCCCGTGGATCCGGAGGTGTAGAGAATGAAGAGCGGATCTTCGGCGTCCATCTCTTCCGGCGGGCAATCGTCGGAGATGTCCTGTGCAGCGATTTCCTCTTCCCACCAGAGGTCCCGGCCTTCCTTCATCTCGGCGGAATGTTTTCCGGAGCGGTTGACGACGATGCAGGTGCGGATCCCGTCGCACCGGGCCATGGCGGTGTCGGTATTTTTCTTCAGCGGGATCACCTTGGTGCCGCGATATCCTACATCGGAGGTGATCATCATGACGGCGCCGCAATCGATGACACGGTCCCGGATGGCGTCGGGGCTGAAGCCTCCGAAGATCACGCTGTGGATCGCACCGATTCGGGCGCAGGCGAGCATTGCCACGGCCAGTTCCGGAATCATCGGAAGGTAGATCGTGACGCGGTCCCCCTTGCGGATGCCCCGTTTTTTCAGGACGTTGGCGAAGCGGCAGACCTCGCGGTGCAGTTCGGTATAGGTGATTTTACGGGTCTGTGACGGATCGTCTCCTTCCCAGATCAGGGCGACCTTGTCTTTCCGGGGCCCCTTGAGGTGACGATCAAGGCAGTTGTAACTGACGTTGAGTTTGCCGCCGGTAAAAAAACCTATTTTTGCATTTACGAAATCGGAGTCGGTGACCTTGTCCCATTTTCGGAACCAGTCGAGACGTTCCGCTACCTTTCCCCAGAAACCGTCGGGATTCCGGATCGATTCTTCATACATCATTTCGTATTGTTGAGCATTGACGTGAGCTTTTGAGGCAAAGGCCTCGGGTACCGGGAATCTGTTTCTCGCAGCGGTGACATCACTCATAGCGGCTCTCTCCTTTCTCCTTTTCTTCGCTCTCCTTTGCGGAGAGGGAAAAAGATAAAAGCATTCCGGGGGTCCGGATTTCAACGATGGATCGATTGGGAAAGCAGGGAAACAGTCATGCTCCCTTTATCCATTATAGCGATTTTTGCGGTGGGATAAAGAAGTTTTTTCCGGAGGTTTTCAGGGTGTGGATCCTTCCTGAAAAACACTGCCCTGCCCAGGATAGAGAGCGTCCGAGGCTTTTCGGATCACAGCCTTCAAATCATTCATCTTGATTGGTTTGTTGATATACTCAAATGCGCCGGCGCCCATAGCGTCCAGATAGGTTTGGACATCGCCGAAAGCCGTAATCAGAATCAACTGGGTATGGGGTGAGATCTTCCTCGCTTCCCGGATCAGTTCAATGCCGCTCATTCCCGGCATTCGAAAATCACTGATGACCAGGTCAAAAGGGCACTCCTGCAGAAGGATCAACCCGGCGGTTGCGTTTTCGGCTACTTTCACATGGTAATCCTCTCGGTCCAGTACTTTCTTGATGAGACGTCCCATCTCCTCATCGTCATCGACGATCAGAATGGTCAAACGACCTTTTTCCCTTGCTTTCTGCGGCTTCATCCGTTGTCACGTCCTGCATTGGATGTTCCAAATAAAGATGTTCCCGGTCTTCCGCTGTAACTGTTTTTAAATGCAAGTATTGTGCCGAAAGGGATGTGCCGGTTGAGAGCTCTAACCGGTTGTTTTGGCTGACTTCATCCCTGTGTATGGGGAAATGCTTGCCGGACGGGTCCTGCGAGATGAGACATTTTGAGACGGTTCTCCCGAGTTGATCTGAAATCTTTTAAGATTCAAGAGGTTAACCAAGGGTAGGAAACGTTGGGGCTGGGGTGAAATGGGACTGAAGAGAAGCGGTATTGTAGATATTGCGGGTCTAGGCCGAAGAAGATTTTCCCCTGTCCGGTTTGGCGGAAAGTTTTCGGGACGGCTGCCGGACCCTGTTCTTCTGCAGGGGCGGTCCTAACGGTGCAGGAAGAGATCGGGGTCTTTGTACGGATGGCACCGGCTGCAGGTCTTTCGTGCCGCTGTTTTCGTCAGCTTCCACAGGTGGGGTTTGTGGCATATCGTACATTGGATGCCGACCTGCTTGATATGAAGGAAATGTCCCCCGACCTTCCGGATCTTTCGGTGGCATTTCAGGCAGTCGGACATCCCCGGCCTGACTTTTTCATGAGGCTTGTGGCAGATATAACACCGGAACATCATCGGCGCATTCTTCGGAAACACAACGCCGAGGCTGGAGGCTTTCCTGACCATTCCCGGATCCGGCGTGAAGTATCTGGTGTCTACCGTCGGAGCCAGCCGGGCGATTCGGGCCCGGATCTCGGCATTGCCGTGACAGGTCAGGCATTTCCCGCGATCCGGCCGGATGTTCTCCGTTTTGTCGGTGTGGCAGGCAAGACAAGCCAGCCCGGCCATGCCGAGCCCGTGGACCTTCTTCCCGGTATGACATTTCAGACAGAATCGTCCGCTGGGGAGAAATTGATGGAGACCGGTCTTCTCCTTCGAGTCCTTGATGTAGCCGTGGCACTTTGAGCATTCAATCTTTTCAATGAAAACATGTTTGGCGTGCAGCTCTGATTTTGCAATATCCTCCGCGTTTTCGTATCCTTTCTTCTTGTCCCAGTGACATTTAAAGCACATCTTCCAGGGGACGACGACCTTGCCGTGACGGTCACCGACGGCTTTCGGTCTGTTGATCAGTGCCATCAGAAGCATCCGGTTTCGTTCGGCCCGGGTGGCATAATGGCATTCATGACAGTTCACGTTTTTGTGTACGCTGCCGGCCCAGGCGTTATAGGCCTGCTGCATGAGGTGGCAGCTGACACAGAATCTGGGGTTGTTTTCCGTAAAGTCGTGTACGTGGTAGACAACGGCCCCCCCGCCGAAGAGAATGACAAGGATCAGAACGGTGATGATGAGGCGTGCGCTTCCAGTCTCCCAGGCCCGTACGAGTTTCATCATGGAACCTCCTTCGCAGATAAACAATGCAGGATGGTCCCTTGTTTGATCGATGTAAGATATATCATTTTGTATTATATGACCGTCCGGAGAATCGTCAAGCCCGTCCCGGTCTTTTTTTTGTCCGGAGCTGTCTTGATGTATCCGGAGGGGCCGCAGTCTATTCACAAATACGGTAGTCTGTCTCTGTACGCGCAAACGGGCTTTCTTGGAGCGTTACCGTATTTTTGAACAGGACCGCTCAGAAAAGAATCCTTTCGACTGATCCAACGGGGTGTTTCTTCGCGCTAATCTTCTTGACGTGATATAAGAGAATGGATTACCTTGCAAGCATTTGGATACTCTTTCTATGGAAGGAAGGAGCGGCAGATGTTGCAGAAAAGGAATTTTCCCATCCCCGAGTGGCCGGAGGAGGAACGTCCCCGGGAAAGACTTTCCCGGTTCGGCCCGGCATCCCTTTCCGATGCCCAATTGATTGCCATTCTCCTCCGAACGGGGGACAGCCGCCGAAGCGCCGTCGGAGTGGCCATGGACCTCTTGACCCGATTCCGGGATCTGAGGGAGTTGGGGCGGGCCGGTGTGAACGAGATTCGCCGGGTGCCCGGGATCGGAATGGCCAAGGCGGCACAGGTTGTGGCCGCGCTGGAACTCGGAAGGAGAATCCAGGCCTTCCCCCTGAAAGAGGGGGACCCGATTCGGGGGAGCCGGGATGTGTACGAGTCATGCCATCCCTACATGCGTGACCTTCGAAAGGAGGTCTTCCGTGTTCTGCTTTTGAATGGGAAGAACCGGGTGATCCGCACCGTGACTGTTTCGGAAGGGGGGCTGACCTCCTGTCCGGTGCATCCCCGCGAAGTCTTTGAGCCGGCGATCCGAGAATCTTCGGCTGCCGTACTTCTGGTACACAATCACCCCAGCGGGGATCCTTCTCCCAGCCGGGAAGATATTGAAATCAGCCGTCGACTGTCGGAGGCGGGTGAAATGATCGGGATCCCCGTCCTTGATCATGTCGTGATGGGGGATGGGAAATACTTCAGTTTTGTTGATCAGGGGCTGATGGAGTCCGGGCGAAGCGGGAAAGGAGAGCGGTGTTGACGGGTGGCGCGGAGAACCCGGTGGAGAAGTTCCGGGCGGATTATCTTGCATCCCTTCGGGAGAAGATCATTCGAGCAGATCTCTCTCTTTCAAAGATGAAGGACCGGCAGGCCTTTGTTTTGTTCATGAAGGAGGCCCATCGGAAGGGGCGGGAAGAGATCCGGAAACTCCATCTGGACGGTGCCGGAGGGGCCGAGGTGGTATACCGGATTACGGCATGGACCGACGCTGTTCTGATTCTTCTTTTTGACTTTGCCCACACCCTGACCGACCGGAAATCGGGAGAGGTTTCCTGTGCTCTGCTGGCGATCGGCGGCTACGGGCGGGGAGAGTTGAATCCCTATTCCGATCTTGATGTCATGTTTCTGACCCGCGGTGGAATTGATCCGGTAAGCCGGAATCTGTCGGAGAACAGTCTCTATCTCATGTGGGACTTGAACCTCGATATCGGTCACGGGATCCGGAGTATTTCCGACTGCGTCTCCCTGGCCGCCTCCGACATCAAGGCCAAGACTTCCCTGATGGAGTCCCGTTTTCTTGCCGGCGACCGTAACTGTTTTGAAGATTTTCTTTCCGCCTCATGCACCCGGATCCTTCCCCGTAATGCGGCGGCCTATCTGCGGACGAAGATCGGCGATGTTCATGATCGGCACAAGAAGTTCGGCGGTTCCCTTTATATGAAAGAGCCCCATGTCAAGGAAGGGGTTGGGGGGCTGCGGGATATTCACACTGCCTTCTGGGTTGCCAAGGTCAAGTATGGAGTGAATTCACTGGAAGAGTTGCAGGAACGAGGAGTGGTCTCCGGAAAAGAAGAGGAGATTCTCCGTCATGCCAAGGAATTTCTCTGGAAGGTGCGGAACCACCTGCACTATGTGAGCGGTCGTCGTAACGATCTGCTTTCGATGGAGATGCAAGAGGAGGTTGCCACCTTTCTCAAATACCGCGACTTTAAACATACATTGGCCGTGGAACGGTGCATGCGGGGCTACTATCTGCACACCCGGAATATCCATTACCTGACCTCTCTATTGGTGAACCGCTGCGCGGCCTCGCTGCAGCGGAAATGGTTCGGTGGTTTTTCCTGGAAGAGGAAGAAGGTCGGTTCGGGGTTTGCAATCGTCGGCCGGCAACTCTGTGTTCCGGAGGGACGGGAGAACTTCTTCCGGGAAGATCCGGCCCGGATCATGGAGATTTTTGCCCTGTCGCAGCGCTACCGGGTCTCTCTTGCCGATGCCACCCGCGAGAAGATCCTTTCCTCCCTGGGACTGGTGAACCATGAATTCCGGAATTCCGACCGAGTGACGACACTCTTTCTGCAGATCCTCGGTCATGGAGAGAAGATTGTTGCAACCCTCCGGCGGATGCATGAGCTGCGTTTTTTAGGCAAGTACCTCCCCGAGTTCGGTGCCCTGACGGCCCTGGTGCAGCATGAAATTTACCATGCCTATACGGTGGATGAGCACACCCTGATGGCCCTCGATTATCTGGAACGATTGCGCGGCAGTCCCTATCCGGACGAACGGTTCTATGCCTCCCTCTTCAGCGAAGTGGGAAACCCGGCGCTCCTCTTTCTCTCGCTTCTGCTGCATGATATCGGCAAGGCCATGGGCGCGGGGCATGTTCACCGCGGGGGGAAGGCGGTCCCCGCAATCATGCATCGTATGGGGCTCTCCCGGGAGGATGCGCGGACCGTGGAATTCCTTGTTCGCAATCACCTGGTGATGGCCCACCTCTCACAGCGGAGAGATCTCCACGACCTCAAGTTGATTGCCCAGTTGGCCCGTGTTGTGGGCAACAGGGAACGCCTTTGCATGCTGACCCTGATGACCTATTGCGACAGCCGGGGGGTGGGGCCGGACCTCTGGAATCCCTGGAAAGATTCGCTTCTCCGGGAGCTTTTTTCCCGTACCCGGGATTTCCTCCAGTCCGATGCCGGACAGTCTATGATGGAGATTTCGGCCGTTTCTCTGAAAAAGATCCGGGAGCGGATCCTCAAAGAGGGTAAGGATCTCTATGGCGAAGAAGAAACCGAACGAATTCTCAACAGCTTTTCTCCGGCCTATCTCCTTTCCACGCCGCAGCGGTTGGTCATGAAACATCTCTCCATGATCCGGACCGTTGAAAAAGAGGGGCTGGTGGTCGATTGGGAACATGTTCCGGAAAAGGGATTTACGGAATTGAATATCTGTACCTATGATTCCGACACTCCCGGT
Source organism: Deltaproteobacteria bacterium (assembly GCA_013151235.1). NCBI lineage: Bacteria > Pseudomonadati > Myxococcota > Myxococcia > Deltaproteobacteria bacterium. Next base: position 13,769 of record JAADIO010000042.1, read on the forward strand.
CTTTTTTCCCGGATAGCAGGGATACTGGCCTCGAAAGGGATCAATATCTTAGGTGCTCGCATCGGGACCACCCGTTGGGGGGTAGTGATCGATTGTGTTCACATTGCCCCGCCTCAGGAATCGATGCGGGAAGATCCGAACTATCGTCAGGAGATCCGGGATGCCGTTCGGGCTGTGGTGCAAAAGACCCGGCGGGTTGAAGAGATGCTGGTGGAACATTATCCGCCTTCCTATCTGAGGAAAAAAACAAAGCGGAGAATTCCGCCCCGGGTCCGGTTCGACAATGAAGTCTCTGAAGAGTATACGGTCATCGATGTCTATGCGGAAGACCGGATCGGGCTTCTTTATCGGATGACGGCTGCATTGGCTGATGTCGGGGTTCACATCCATTCCGCCAAGGTTACGACTGAAATGGACCGGGCCATCGATGCTTTTTATGTGACCGACATTTTTGGAGACCGGATCACCGATGAGGAGAAGCTTGCCGGGATTCGGGAACATCTTCTGGACTCCCTGGCGCAGGGCCGGGAAACGCATTCCGCAGAAGCGTAGCGGGGGATTCCGGTCTTGACCCGGATGCGGTTTTCGTGTAGATTTTTGATTTATAAGAGAAAGATGGTTGAGACGTCCCGTGGAAGTGGACGTTCAAATCTCCGCAGTCGTGTAGAAGGGACAACGGGTGGTCCAGGGTCGAGTCTCCTTGCAAAAAAGTGATGTACTTGCCGTCATTATGGCCGGCGGGAAGGGGAGCCGCCTCTTCCCGTTGACCGTAGACCGGGCCAAGCCGGCCGTTCCTTTCGGCGGGAAATACAGGATAATCGATTTTACACTCAGTAATTGTATCAACTCCGGGATCAAAAGGGCCTTCGTTCTGACCCAATACAAGTCTTATTCCCTGGAACGGCATATCCGGCTTGGCTGGGGATTTCTCAGCAATGAGCTGCACGAATTCATCGTTCCGATCCCGCCGCAGCAGCGTGTCGATGCGACCTGGTACAAGGGGACGGCTGATGCCATTTATCAGAACTTCTATTCCATCAAACAGGAAAATCCGAAGTATCTTCTGGTTCTGTCCGGGGACCACGTCTACAAAATGGATTACGCCGATCTGCTGCGTGAACACATCGCAAAAAAAGCCGATGCCACCGTGGCGGCCCTGGAGATCGACAAGTATGAGGCCCGGGAATTCGGGGTCCTCCAGGTGGATGCTGATCATCGGATCATCGGGTTCCAGGAGAAACCGGCAGATCCGATCCCCCTTCCGACGGATCCCGATGTTTGTCTCATTTCTCTCGGGGTTTATGTTTTCAGTCTTCCTCCGTTGATGAAGGAGCTGGAGGAGGATGCCGGCAGGAAAGATTCTTCTCATGATTTCGGAAAGAATATCATTCCCAAGATGACACGTGAGCGGAATGTCTATGCCTACCCCTTCCGGAATAAAAAGAAAAACCGACCCGGATACTGGAGAGACGTAGGGACGCTTGATGCTTACTGGGAAGCGAACATGGACCTTGTTTCCGTCAGCCCCGTCTTCAATCTTTATGATTCGGACTGGCCGATCCGGACCTTCCCCGGGGTGGAACCGCCGGCCAAGTTCGTTTTCGCCCAGGAGTATTCCGGCGGACGGATGGGGGTTGCGCTCGATTCCATCGTTTGTGGCGGTTCCATCATCAGCGGCGGAAAGGTCCGGAATTCAGTCATCGGCGCCAATGTGCGGGTGAACAGTTTCTGTAATATCAGTCAGTCCGTTTTGATGGACAATGTGGAATTAGGACGGCATTCGCAGATCAAAAAGGCGATCATCGAAAAAGGAGTGAAGGTTCCTCCCAATTCGATCATCGGTTTTCATCCGGAAGAGGATGCCAAACATTATCATGTTACGGAATCGGGGATTGCCGTCATCACGCAGTCGGATCATATTGTTTAAGGGGGTTGTGATGGATGAGGGGGAGGGGAAATTGTATCGGGAGTGGAGACCGTGACGTTTGCAAGGAGCCTTCGTTATCTTTACCTCCACTTTGTCCGATATCGCCGTGAACCGGCGGAACTTGCACGGGGAATGGCCATCGGTGTTTTTGTCGGGTTTACTCCGCTCCTTGGGTTTCATATGGTTCTCGCCGTCACCTTGTCCATGTTTTTTGAAGGGAACAAGATCATGGCTGCATTGGCGACCTGGATCGGCAACCCGCTCACCCTTCCCTTTATCTTCCCGTTGGAATATCTGGTCGGCCATTGGCTTTTAGGGGGGGGGGCGCTCAATCTGCGGGGGCTTTCCAGGACCCCTTCCGCGATCCTGCATACGAGTTGGAACCTCCTGCTTCCTCTGAGTGTCGGCAGCCTGGTCCTGGGAAGTGCGGCGGCGGTTGTGGCCTATTTCCTGACGGCGCCTCTCTTCCGTTTTCTGCAGGAGCGGCATAAGAGAAGACGGAGGACGACATGAATCGTGCAAGACCGCCGTGGAGCCTCAGCGGATACTGCATTATGATTTTCTATCTGGTGCCGGCCCGTCGAGCGGAGGAATTGGTTCCCTCTCCCCTTGAGGTCTCGGAAGTGGTTCCGGGGGCTACGCTGGGCGGCCTCTATGCCGCCCTCTATCAGACCGGAGAGGTCGGCCCGTTCAGCGAGTTCAGTGCCTTTCCGGCCCTTGTTCGATATGGAAAGAGGCGGGGGTTCTATGCCCCCTTTTCCATGGTGGAGTCCCTCGATGATCTTCCCGGATACCGGGGGGCCTGGGGCCTGCGCAAAGAGTGTGCTTCTTTTGAATGGCGGGAGGACGGTGGACACTATGGTCTGGATGTACTCTGCGGGACGCAGAAGATTGTTTCCATACAACTGAGTTCACATCGGTTGACACTTCCCATCCGGGTTTCCTTCCCCTTTTTCCATGTCCGCTCACGGGGGGTGGTCTCCTACCATGCCGACTATGCGGCCCGTGTTCATCTCTCCTCTTCATCGGTTGACATCCCTGCGGAGAGTCCTTTGACGGAATACGGACTGAAACGGAAATTGATGACGACCTTGTGGGAATCCACAAAAATTCTGTTGCATCCCCCGGAATCGGAAAAGAACATCGTGATCCAGGAAGGGGCTTCAGAGGGGATCTTTCGTGTCGGTGCTTTGCCGACCGACCTTGGGCGCGAGCCAAACTCCGTTGAGAACCCCCCATCGGTTTTTGCCGCACAACGGGAAAAACGGCGAAAACCGGTAGTGGTTTAGGGGCTTTTTATGAAACCGGACCAATTCCAAAAAGATCTCCGCAGAGGCAATATTCCTCCGATCTGCCTGCTCTATGGCGAAGAGAGATTGCTGATCGGCGAGGCACTGAACAGCATCCGAAAAAACATCTCCACAAGGCAGGGAGAGACCCCGGAGGAAGAAATTTTTTATGGCGGAGAGTCTGATCCCGCCTCGATTCTCCAGTCTCTCCGGACCTTCTCTCTTTTTGCTGCAAACAAGCTGATTGTCGTGAAGGATTTTCACCGGATGAATGATGCCGGCAGGAACCTCTTCCTCGGTTACCTCGAAGACACGTCGGAGAATACGTGGCTCGTCCTTCTTGCGGAGAAGGTCGATCTCCGCAAGAAGTTCTACGCCCGTTTACAGAAAAAGAAGTTCCCGGTCGTACGGTTTTATCATCCCTATGATGCTGCGGCCACGGAGCGGTGGATCCGGGGCTATCTCAAGGCATACGGTTTCGGCATCGATCGGGAGGCGATCCGTTTCCTCTATGAGGCCCACGGCAGAGAGTTGCAGATCCTCAAAAATGAACTGGACAAACTGATGCTCTACCGGGGGAAAACGGGCGAGATTGATTTGTCTGATGTGGCCGGGATCAGCGGTCAGTCTCGTGAGTACACACCTTTCGAGCTGGCTGATGTCCTTGCGGACCGCAACCTCGAAGGTGCCCTGCGGATTTTTCATCGTCTTACGGAGGACGGCGCACCGCCGGTTCTCCTCCACGCGATCCTGATCTCGAAGATACGGAAACTCCGCCAGGGAAAATGCCTGGAAGAGGAGGGAGCCACGGACCGGGAGATCCTTGCCGCCCTCGGGGTCCGTTTTCAGGGGGATCGTTTCCTGAGACAGTGCAGAGGATTCACCGGAGAAACGCTGGAGGGGATCTATGAGGAACTGTTGTCCCTGGATGCGGCGCTGAAAAGCAGTTGCAACCGGCCGGAGACTCTCATGGAACTTCTGATCTGCCGGATCTGCCGCGGCGAAGCGTTATGCTCCGGCGGAGATCCGGTTCACCTTTTTCGTGAGAATTGATTTCTTTCGTGCCGCCTTGTTTCTGTGAATCAGGCCCTTGGATGCGCTTTTGTCGAGAATCCTGACCGCATCGAGGAGGCAGGTCTTTGCCTTTTCACCATCCTTTTGTGCAATGGCCGTTTCCGCACTTTTTAGGATCGTCCGCATCCGGGACCGCTGCTGACGGTTGCGTTCGTTTCGCTTCAGGTTTTGACGGGCCCTTTTGGCCGCTGACTTGTGATTTGCCAATGTATTCTTCCTCCAAAAATGAATTGTTCAAGCTAAATAAATTAGCATTCTGAAAGGGGATATGTCAAGATTTTTTCCGGACGGGTTTTTCCCGGACGGCGGTTTTCATCTTTTCCACCTCCCAAGGATCTAACTTCCGGAATTTTCCCGGGGCCAGGGATCCCAGCGGGAGGGGGCCGATCCGGGTCCGGGTCAGTTTCAGTATGGGGTGACCGATGGATTCAAACATCCGCCGGATCTGCCGGTTTTTCCCTTCATGGAGGGTGATCTCCAGGATGACATTGGCCGGCAGGTTTTTGATTTTTTTAATCTCGATGGGGGCGGTCATCCCTTCCTTGAGACGGATGCCCCGGCGCAATTTTTGCAGTTTTTCCGGTGAGGGTTTTCCCTTTACCTTGGCCCGGTAGACCTTTGGAAGGTGATATGCGGGATGGGTAATGGCCTGGGCCAGGTTGCCGTCATTCGTCAGCAGCAGCAGGCCTTCCGTATGGAAATCAAGCCTTCCTACGGGTGTGACCCGTTCCTTGATCCTGTGGATCAGGGAGATCACGGTGGGACGGCCTTCGGGGTCTTTCATGGTTGTAACAAATCCGTCCGGTTTGTTGAGCATCAGGTAGACCTTGCGGCTTTCCGGCCGGATCAGTTTCCCTTTGACCTTGATGTGGCTGTCCTCCGGGTCGACCTTGGTGCCGAGGTCCACGACGCGTTTTCCGTTCACCGTAACCTGCCCGTCGACGATGAGCCGTTCCGCTTCACGCCGTGAGGCAAGTCCGGCGTTCGCGATGATCTTTTGTAGTCGGATTTTCTGATTCATAGTTGACCTGTAAAGGGTCAATGAATTATGTTATGATCCATTAGCCCTTTCGGAAGAGAGAAATACAATGGCTTTCATTCGCGGAAACCCCCTGGCACTGGCAAAAGATATTGCCGAAGGGTATATTAGCGTGAATCCTCTTTTTTTCAAGAAGTTTCGGGATTCGGACTATCATGAACTCTACCATAACCTGATCAAGGTCCAGAAAATAGTGCGGGCGGAAGCGCCGCCTCTGACCGACCACCGGGGTGTCCGACAACGGAACATGCGACTCCAGCGGTTGAATACCAGTCTCATGGTGTTGAAGTACCACTGCAAAAAGCTCAAAATTTTTCTGGTCTGATCACTCCACACCGGCGGATTCTCCTTTAGATGGTGTTTCTTCGGAAAGGGGATTCTGCCGGCCGGGGGAGGTGATCTTTTCCTCCGCTGCAGGCGGGTTCTCTTCCTGCTCTTCCACCTCTTCCATGATCTCCTGAAACTCCTTCAATGTCGGCAGGTCTTTGAGTGACCGGAGGCCGAAATATTCCAGAAACTCCCGGGTGGTGGCGTACATGATGGGATTGCCCACGGCCTCCATCCTCCCTGCAATTTTGATCAGATTCCGCTCCAGCAGGGTTTTGATGACGCCCGAGGAGTTGACGCCCCGGATGGCTTCGATCTCCGGAGTGGTCACCGGCTGTTTGTAGGCGATGGTCGCCAGGACTTCCAGCGCGGCGCCCGAGAGGCGGACCTTCTTGGGGCGGTTCAACTTTTTGATCCAGCCGCCGATCTCCTTCCGGGTTACGAGACGGTAGCCGCCCGCTAATTCCACGACCTGCAGGGCGCTGCCGTTTTCTTCCAGGAATCGGGCAAGGTCTGCAATGGCCTTCCGGATCATTGCCTTGTCGAGTTCATCGGATGCAAGAATCTCGTGTATCTTCTGAAGAGGCAGCGGGGTTTCGGACGCGAAAATCAAACCTTCGACCACCTGCCTGAGTTCTGTTTCGTTCATGATTCCTCCGGGTTGGGTTGTTCCGGCAGGGAGTGCAAGGGAGGTTCTCCGCTGTTGCCTTCCCGTTCTACGGCTTTCCGGATTCGGATGGGACCGAAACGTTCCGTCTGTTCGATTCGGACCAGACGAAGCCGGATAATTTCCAGCAGGGCGAGAAAGGTGACAATGACCTCCTGCCGGGGCGGCAGTCCGGGAAAAAGATCTTCAAAACGGATGCTGCTCTGCTCTGCCAGAGTGTCCATAATCCAGGAGATCTTCTCCTTGATACTCATGGTTTCGACCGTTACCTCATGGACTCCCTCGGCATTCGGCCGGCGTAAGACCTTTCGGAAGGCTTCCATCAGATCGAGCAGGTTCAGGTTAATCAACACCACTTCCTGTTCCGCCTTGATGTCGGTCGGGGCCCCGATGCCGTAGGTGTCGATCCAGAGGTTTTCCTGGGATCTCAATTCCTGGGCGGCCTCCTTGAACTTTTTGTATTCCAGCAGCCGTTCGACTAATTCCGCCCGGGGATCGGTTCCGTCCTCCTCCTCTCCGCTCTCCTCAATCGGCAGGAGCATCTTCGACTTGATCTGCGTCAGGGTGGCGGCCAGGACGAGAAAGTCTCCGACCATGTCGAGATTCAGGGTTTTCATCAGATCGAGGTAGTTCAGATACTCTTTCGTGATCAGAGCAATCGGGATATCGTAGATATCGATTTCGTGCTTCCGGATCAGGTGGAGCAGCAGGTCCATGGGACCTTCGAAGATGTTCAGTTTGACTTTGTAGGACAAACGGGAAATCCCCCTCGATCCCCCTTTCTCATAAAGGGGAGTGAATCGTCACGGTAATCCCATTCGGGATACACGGAAGGTTCAGATTTTCATCGCTTCCCGGACCTGTGCCATGGTCTTTGCTGCGATTTTTCGTGCGGCATTCGTTCCTTGTTCCAGGATGGCGTCGATTTCTTCCGGGTGATCCAGCAGGGCCGCCCGCTTTTCGTGGATCGGCGCCAGCCGGCGGATCATATTTTTCAGTAGGACCTTTTTGCAGTCGATGCAACCGATTCCTGCTGTCCGGCATCCTTCGGCTACCTCGGCCAGTTCCGTCTCGGAAGAAAAAATCCTGTGGTAGGCATAGACCGGCGAGAGTTCCGGGTCGCCCGGATCATTGCGCCGTTTCCGCTGGGGATCGGTCATCATGGTCCGGACCTTCTCCCAGATCTCGTCGGGGGAATCGGAGAGGTAAATGCAGTTGTTGTAGCTTTTGCTCATCTTCCGCCCATCCGTCCCCGGAAGTTTCAGGACCTTTGTATGGATCGCCTGGGGTTCGGGGAAAACCTCTTCGTAGAGATGGTTGAACCGGCGGCCGATCTCCCGGGTCAGTTCCAGGTGCGGGAGCTGGTCGATGCCGACGGGAACCTTGTGGGCGCGGTAGATCAGGATATCCGCCGACTGAAGAACGGGATAGCCGAGAAAACCGTAGGTTGAAAGGTCGCGCCCCGTCAACTGCTGTTGCTGTTCCTTGTAGGTGGGGCAGCGCTCCAGCCAGGGAAGGGGCGTGATCATGGAGAGGAGGACATGGAGCACGGCATGATCGGGGATCCAGGACTGGATAAAGATCGTCGCCTTCTCCGGATCAATCCCGACGGCCAGCCAGTCGATCAGCATCTCCCGGATGTTGGCCCGGATTCCTTCCGTATTGGAATAATCGGTGGTCAGGGCGTGCCAGTCCGCCACGAAGAAAAAGCATTCATAATCATCCTGCATCTCCTGCCAGTTTTGCAATGCGCCCAGGTAATTTCCCAGATGAAGTCTTCCCGTGGGGCGCATCCCGCTTAACACTCGTTCCTTGCTCATTTAATTCTTCTCCTTTGATGTGCATTATCCCCCTAACAGCAGGGTAATAATCCAGTTGAAGATCGGCCAGAGGGTGTAATCCAGCATTCCGCTCATGAGCAGCAGGACCAGAATAATCATCCCGAAGGGTTCTATCCGGGAAAAGCGCATCGCAGTTTCAGGCGGGAGAAGGCCGACGACGATCCTGCCCCCGTCCAATGGCGGAAGGGGAATCAGGTTGAAAAGCATCAGGAGAATGTTGATTACCACTCCTACACCGGCCATCAGGACCAGGGGGACGGCAAGGAGCAGTATGGGTGAAGCATTATGAAGAGGGGGCATCCGCATGGTTGTGATGAAGATTGTAAAGATCAATTTCAGCGGAGGAAAAAGTTTTACCAGCAGGGTATAAATTACGGTAAAGATCAGTGCCAGACCGAGGTTGGTCATCGGGCCTGCACCTGCCACATAGACCATGTCACGTTTCGGTCGACGGAGATTCCGGAAATTGACCGGTACGGGTTTGGCCCATCCGAAGAGAAATTTTGAGCCGACGAAGATCAGAAACAGGGGCAGGATGATGGTTCCGATCGGATCGATGTGGGGCACGGGGTTCAGCGTCAGCCTCCCCATCTGCCGGGCGGTATTGTCCCCGAACATTTCCGCCACCCAGCCGTGTGCGACTTCGTGCAAGATAATGGAAAAGATTATCGGCGGAGCCATGACCGCTGTAAGCTGGATAAAATGTCCCGGATCCATTTGATATCCTCTAATATTTGATGAAGTCGTAAAAAGTCGTTTTTCGGATTCCGTTCATGGTTCGACAAGCTCACCACGAACGGAATATCAATGACTTACACCGTTCGCCCTGAGCCGGTCGAAGGGCTTCGTGACTTTTTACGAGACCATCATATTTCAACAGGTTAAAAAGATATAGTTTATGCAAAACATGAGGTGTTTCGATGCCCGCTGAAAATTATCAGAAAGGGGAGGGTAAAGTCAATGTTTTTGTCTGTTGAAGCGGGCTATGGCGTGTGTCTAACCGGTTTCCTGGAGGTTGATCCGGCCGATCCGGATCCCCTTGATGGCGGTGAGGTGCTGCTTGCGTACGATCTTCTGCTGGGCGGTATCATCCGGGTTGTTTGTTGATAATTCGGGATAATGAAGCTTCCGGGAAAAGAGTATCCTTCCTTTTGAATAAACCGAGGTCTGGACGGTCCCGTTTGAACCGATCTTTTCCGTCAGGATGTGGAGCGGACGATCCTGGTACTCAATGTTGTCCATGAACCAGATCTCTTTTTTCTCAGGTCCTTCCGGTTTCCCGCAGGCGGCTTTTTCGATTGCGGCTACGGGAAGTGTTACTCCTTCCAGGATTCTGTCGGCAATAAGACCCATCTGTTCCGAGGCCTTGCGATTTTCGGGATCAAGGGTGAAGGGGCGCAAGTTTCGTGTTGACCTCTTGATCTCCGGATCGTATTCCATGGTTCCGAGTAACTTCGGTGTAATGGCCGAGAATTTCCCGCTGACCGTGGAAACCACATTCGCCGCACGGACATCTTTCGGACTGTCCACCATATTGATGATCAATCCGGGCGAAAACCGTTCCAGCATTTCCAGGATCACATCTTTGTAATAACGATCTACATGGGAAAGCCGGTCAAGTAATTCCGGGATGGAGCTGATCTTGTCCCGGCTTCTGACGTGTGTTGCCGAGTGGACCATGTAGGAGATCAGCGTATTGCTGGGAAAGCTCTTCAGGATCTTCCGGAAGACCGCCATTTTCAAAAACTGATAAGTGTTCCGGATCGACGAAGGGTCGTTGGTGGAAATCATGACTCCTTCCTCGGAGAGGAGAAAAAGGTCGAGAATGTCGGGGGTGATGGCGCCGCCCAGATCGATGATCAGGATATCAGCGTTCAGACGGGGCATGGCGGAGATGATCTTCCGGGTGAGTTGTGTCTTATAGTCGGGGTAGGCCGGCAGATGCCGACTGCCGCCGATGATGGAAAGGCCCTGGATCGGTGTCTCCATGGTGACCCGGGAGAGATCTGAGACATTTTCCGTCAGAAGGTCGTTCAGTGTCTTCGGCAGGTAGGGAATACCCAGCGCTGTGTGCAGATTGGAGGCGCCGAGGTCGGCATCTAAAAGTACGACCTTGCGGTTCATCCGGGCAAAGAGAATCCCGAGGTTGGCGGCGAACATGGTTTTCCCCACTCCGCCTTTTCCGCTTGCGATCGGAAGGATGCGCATCATTTTCTCCGTTGTCGTTTGACTGGAAATTCTGTCACAAGATACGGGAACATCATGGTATTGTCAATCATTTTCATCTCTTTTTATGGGGTATTGATTTCCTGAATTCATGCCCCATAAAAACAGAAATGAAATGAACTTGACATTTTCTATGCAGGACATATATGATTTTCATTTTTAAATCGGTTGATTTTTTTCTACATTAACGACAGGAGAAAAGGGAATGTACCTCGCAAAGCCGATGGAACACTACATCGATAAGCTGGCCTCGAAATCACCCGAACCGGGCGGGGGGAGCGCTGCGGCCCTCGTGGGGAGTGTCGGCGCGGCCTTGGTGAGCATGGTCGGCAACCTGACACTGGGGAAAGAAAAGTACCGGGACGTCCAGGGACGGATTGAAGAACTCCTTGCCGGGAGTGAAGCGGTACGGTCCGAACTACAGCGCCTGGTTCAGGAAGATACGGAGGCTTTTTCGGCCGTTTCCGAGGCCTACAAGCTACCGAAAGGGACGGACGAAGAGAAGAAAGCCCGTTCCGAGAAGATCCAGGAGGGACTGAAAGGCGCCGCCACGGAGGTTCCCTTTCAGATCTGTGAGAAATCCCTCAAGGTGGCCCGTCTCAGCAAGATCGCCGCGGAGATCGGAAACGTCCAGGCCGTGAGTGATGCCGGCGTGGCAGTACTCTTTGCCGATGCCTGTGCCCAGGCGGCGGCGATGAACGTCCGGATCAACCTGAATTCGATTCGTGATGAATCTTTCAATAAAGCAAAATGGGACCGTGTGCAGGAGGTCCTTCAGGAGATGGAGCGGCTTCGGGAAGAAGTTGTCGCAATGACCTATCAGAAAATCCGTTCATAGTTACGAGGGAGGGAAAAATGTCAGCAAGAGTGATCGATTGCGTAGCCATTGCCAATGAAATCAAGGACGAAATCAAAAAGGAAGTGGAAACCCTGAAAGGGAAGGGGATTACCCCCGGAATCGCCACGCTTCTTGTGGGGGACAACTTCGGCGCCCGGATGTACCGGGGGCAGGTGGAGAAGTTCTGCGGCGAGGTCGGTTTCAATTACATCAACGCCAATCCCGCGGCCGATGCCACCGAGGCGGACGTTATGGGGATCGTAAAGGAGCTGAACGAGGATGACAAGGTGAGCGGCATCCTTCCGCTTCGCCCCTTCCCGGAGCAGATTGCCGATACGGTTGTGATCAACAGCATTGATGTGAACAAGGATATCGACTGCTTCCATCCTTACAATATGGGCAAACTCGCCCTCGGTGAGACCACCTTTCCGCCGGCGACCCCTGCCGCCTGCATTGAAATTCTGGAACGGGAAGGGCTCAACTTCACCGGGGCCGAGATCGTCGTGGTCGGTCACAGCAACATCGTCGGTAAACCGGCCATGCTCCTGGCCCTCAACCGGAACGCCACCACCACCAACGTCCATGTTTTCACCGCCCAGGCCGGAAATTCCGACAAGCATACCCTGGGAGCCGATGTCCTGATCGTCGGCGCCGGCGTCCCCAACCTGATCAGGAAGCACCAGGTCAAGGCGGGAGCGATCGTCATCGATGTCGGGATCAACCGGGTGAAGGTCCTCGATGAGAAGGGCGAACCGGTCCTGAACGACAAGGGGAAACCGAAGACCAAGACCGTGGGCGATGTCGCCTTCGACGAGGTCTGCGAAGTCGCCTCGGCCATTAGTCCCGTACCCGGCGGCGTCGGCGCCGTGACCAACATGATGCTCATGAAGAACGCCCTGAAGGCGTGCAAGATCCAGCACAAAATCGACTGAAGGTGCTGACGTCATCAGAATAAAAAAACCGCCGGACCCGTGAAGGAGACGGCGGTTTTTTTGTAACTACCCGCCGAGGGAGGAGAATTCCGGTCGGTTGCAGGAATGCCGGAAGATGCAGGGCGAAGTTCTGCGCCGTCGGAAATGCTCTGAATCATCAATGAACTTGCCGGACACTCGATTCTTTCCCAACGTCATGATCGCGGATTGGCTTTGATATCCGGAACAGACTCACGCCTCCCAAGGCAACGAGGAACCCGGCAAAAAACACCTTCCAGGAAATGCCGCTCTTTACCATCAAGGATCCGAAAAGAAAGAGAGGGAAAAGCAGAATTCGGGCAACCGCTCGCAGGAGGGGATGTGCGGCAATCACTGCAGCGAAAGGCGGGCTGTAGCGGTAATAGAGGCGGACGAAGAGACGCCCTGCGGAGTTGGTCAGAAGGTATCGGTCCCGGAAACGGCGCAGGGTCCGGACATGGGGTTCCAACTGGGAGCCGTAAGCGGCGGTGGCGATAAAGCAGTTGCCCGTCACCTTTCCACTACCCGCCGAAGAGACTTTGATCGTCCCGGATGTTCCGGAGAAGCCCCGGACGTCGGAGACGGTGACCGTGGTGCTTCCTCCGGATTTTCCGGTGGCGACCCCGCTTGCGGCATCGACCGTCAGGACGGTCGGGTCGCTGCTTGTAAAGGTATAGGGAGCGGTTCCGCCGGTTGCGGTAAGGGTCGTGGTTTCATTTTGCGAAAGGGACGTGGCGGCGGCGGTGACGGTGATCTCCTCGACGTAGATCGTTCCCGAGGTGTAGGCCCCGTTATTGGCGGAGACGGTGCAGGAACCGGCCCCTTTTGCGGTAAAAAGGCCGTTGGCGTTAATGGTTCCCACGCTTGCATTGCTCGTACTCCAGTTGACGGCGGTGGCGCCGTCGAGGGTGAACTGACGGGTTTCGGCTTTGAGGAGTGACGTACCGTAGGGGACGACAACGATCCGGCTGTACAGAGCCGCCGCCGCATTGAGCCTTCCGCCCGATGTTGTAAAGTCGGTAATATTCGTGTCGGAAACCGTGTCGACGCTGTCCAGGATCCGGGCCTTGATCCGGTCGGGCGTTAAGCTCGGGTCGTTGGTCAGGAGAAGACCGGCGGTGCCTGTGACAAAGGCGGCGGCCTGGGAGGTCCCGTCCTTCCAGTAGTAATCTTTCGTATTGTCGGGCTGGTTGGCCGGGGCATCGCCGACGATGAAGGTGCTGTAGATCAGTTCTCCCGGTGCTGCGAGATCAACATCGCGGGCGCTCACGGCGGCCTTGGTGCCGGTACCGAAATCGGCCAGGTTGTCATCGGGGTCGGTGGCCGTGACGGAGAGGATATTGTCGAGATTGAATTTTGCCGGGTATTCCACGGTCGCGGTGTTCCCCGCAGCGGCAACGACGAGGAGACCGTTGTCCCGGGCATCCTTGATGGAATCGTAAAGGGCCTGGCTGAAACTGGTGAGCCCCCAACTGGCATTGATGATCTTCGCTCCGTTGTTGATGGCATATTCGACGGCGAGGACGATCTTGTCGACCGGACCCACGCCGTCGGTATTGAGAACCTTGAGGATCATGAGCGAGACATTCCAGTTGATCCCGGCGACGCCGATGCCGTTGTTTCCTTCCGCGCCGATGATCCCGGCGATATGGGTGCCGTGATCATTGGTATTGCTTCCGACACTGAGATTGTCATCGTTGGGATCGTTGTCGTCATTGATGAAGTCCCACCCCTGACGGTCATCGATGTATCTATTGCCGTCGTCATCCTTCCCGTTTGAGGCGATTTCACCCGTATTGATCCAGAGTTGATTAGCGAGGTCGGGATGGTTCAGATCCATTCCCGTGTCGAGGATGGCGATCACCGTGTCGGTGGTCCCGGTGACGATACTCCATGCCTCCGGGGCGTCAATGTCGTCACCGGATGTGCCGGTTGTGCTGCCGGTCCCGATCGTCTGTCCCGTATTGTACAGGCCCCACTGTTGTTGCCATTTCTTCTGCGCGGCGGAACTCGTCTTTTCGTTGGGAAAGGTCGCTGCCAGGGCATGGACGAGATAGTTCGGCTCGGCATAAAGGACATCGGGATCGCTTCGGAATTTTTGGAGTGCCTCTTCAACGGTGGTCCCTTCGGGAAGACGGACATGATGCAGGTTCAGCCGACGGGAACCGTCAAGACTTTCGACCCCCTTTATGCTCAGGGACCGGGCCACGGCCGAAGCGGAGACGGAAGCTTTGTATCGGACCAGGAGTTCTCCCGGCACGTAAGGACTTTCCGCGTACAACCTGTTCGGAAGGGGGGAGAAGAGAAAGAGACAGACAAGAAAGAAGAGACTCCATTTTTTCATGAGAGGGACCCCTTGTAGATATGTGCCACCCGGTTTTTCAGAAGGTATCAAGTGTGCTCTGATACAGTCAATAGAAAACTTTCGCTAAAAAGAACTTGACTCCATTTTTCACCGATGTTACCGTGAGCAACACTTTTGCAGTATCTATCTTCTAAGGCAGAAATCCTCACGAATCTGCATCTCCTTCATCTCTAACTTTCAAGGTCCATCCAAATCCATTTCAAGGGGGTGATCCAACTTTTATCAGCCACCGTCCGCTTTTACATGAATGATTTTTCAAAAGGAGAAAAGAAGATGCGAAAAAGCTGTCCATTCACCATGCTCTTTGCCGTCCTGCTCCTGTTCGCTTTCGGGAGTACCACCGTTACGGCGTCAGGTCCCGCCGTCTCTATGAAATTAAAAACGGAACGGGTTGACTTGAACCGGGCGAGTGCCGAACAACTTTGCGCCCTGCCCGGAATCGGCGAAAAAAAGGCGCAGGCGATTATCGATTACCGTTTGAAGAAAGGGAATTTCTCCGCTGTTGAAGACCTTCTCCGGGTCAAGGGTATTGGGGAGAAACTTTTTGAAAAGATCAAACCCCGCGTAATGGTTTCGGTAAAGCATCACGACCTTTCCCACTGACCCTCTTGCTCCTTTCCGGCGGGATCGGGAAGCCGGTCCCGCTTTTTTTCTTCGGCCGACGGAAATTTTCGAAATTTCATTGAAAAGTTTCCCCTTCTTCGGTATAGTCTGAACTCAAGTTTCGTTTTCTCCTTTTTCCGGTGAATCGTTTTCCTTACGAAAGGCTGCTGTAGGTGTCGGCACAACGCTATCAATGGCATGTCGGATTCCTTGCCTGGGTGCTTCACCGGATGACGGGGATTCTCCTTTCCCTTTACCTGGTGATCCACATCTGGGTGGTCCGCACGATCAGTCACGGTCCGGAAGGGTTCAACCGGGTTATGGCGGCGGTCCAGACCCCGTTGTTCCTTTTTTTTGAAATCGGCCTGTTGGGGGCGGTCCTCTATCATGCCCTGAACGGGGTGCGGCTGCTCCTGGTCGATATCGGCTGGGGGGTCCGCCATCAGAAGGGGCTCTTCTTCGTCCTGGCTGGCCTTGCGGTGGTGATTCTCCTGATCGGGGCGGTCCCGATCCTGGACCTGCTTGGCAGGAATTTCCCCGGTTGAGGAATCCTATGGCATTCGTTGATCAGAGACGGCCGGGGGGAATCCTCCTCTGGTTCCTGCAACGGCTCACGGCGGCGGGTCTTTTGATCCTGCTCCTGGCCCATTTCTATATCCTCCATTACTATCATGACGGATTCGTGACCTACCGGACGGTGGCCGCCCGCCTGGCCTCGCCTTACTGGAAGGCCTTCGACATCCTTTTCCTGACACTGGCCGTCTTTCACGGATTCAACGGGCTCCGGACGGTGGTGCTGGAATATATCCATCGGGAACCGCTGCAGCAGCGGTTGATCCTGCTGCTCTGGACGGTGGCCCTGGTCCTGCTTTCGATCGGTGTCTATTCCGTTGCGGTCTTCACGGTTCAATCGTAAAGGGATTATCCTCCATGACAGAACCTTTCACCCCTACCGTACACCGTCATGATGTGCTGATTGTCGGGGCCGGAGGCGCCGGTCTGCGGGCGGCCCTTGAGGTGGCAGGCAAAGCGGATGTGGCGGTCCTGAGCAAGGTCTATCCCACACGGTCGCACACAGGCGCCGCCCAGGGGGGGATCGCCGCGGCCCTCGGGAACGTGGATGAGGACTCCTGCGAGAAACATATCTTCGATACGGTGAAGGGAAGCGATTATCTCGGGGACCAGGATGCCATCGAGGTCCTCTGCTCCGAGGCGCCGCAGACGGTCTACGAACTGGAACACATGGGGGTTCCCTTCAGCCGCCTGCCCGACGGCCGGATCTCCCAGCGTCCCTTCGGGGGGCATTCGGCCACGCGGGCCTGTCACGCGGCGGACCGGACGGGGCACGTGATCCTCCATACCCTCTATGAACACTGCCTGCGGAAGAAGGTCCGTTTCTATTCCGAGTACTATGCCCTGGCCCTGGTGCGGGAGGAAGGCCGGGTACGGGGGCTGGTCGCCTGGGATATCATCCATGGAGGGATCCATCTCTTTCAGGCCGGGGCGGTTCTCCTGGCCACGGGGGGCTACGGCCGGGTATTCAGGACCACGTCGAATGCCCATGCCAACACGGGCGACGGCATGGCCATGGCCTATGCGGCGGGGATCCCCCTGGAGGATATGGAATTCGTCCAGTTCCATCCCACGGGGATCTATAAACTGGGGATCCTCATTACCGAAGGGGCCCGGGGAGAGGGGGGGATCCTCCTCAATGACCGGGGCGAACGCTTCATGGAACACTACGCCCCGTCGATGAAGGATATCGCCCCCAGGGATGTGGTCTCCCGCGCCATCTACAGGGAGATCCGTGCCGGGCGGGGCATCGGCGGGAAGGACTATGTTTATCTCGACATCCGTCACCTCGGCAAGGAAAAGATCCTGGAGAAGCTTCCCGATATCCACGGTTTCGCCCTGACCTATATCGGTATCGACGCCGTGCGGGAACCTATCCCGGTTCAGCCGACGGCCCACTATGCCATGGGGGGGATTCCCACGGATGTGGACGGGCGGGTGATCGTGGATGAGCGGGGGACCGCCGTCCCCGGCCTCTATGCAGCGGGGGAATGCGCCTGTGTTTCCGTGCACGGCGGAAACCGGCTCGGTTGCAACTCGCTCCTTGACATCGTTGTCTTCGGCCGCCGGGCCGGGAAGCGGATCCTCGCCGATCTTGACCGGTGGCCGGGCGGCCTGCCTTCTCCGGATGCCGCCGGGGAGGTTTGCCTCCGTGTCGAGGATCTCCTGAGCGGTTCCGGGGAAGAGACGGCGGAGGGGATCCGGTCCCGCCTCCAGGAGGTGATGATGTTCCGCTGTTCCGTCTTCCGCAACGAGAAACTTCTCCGGGAGGCGCAGGCCGACCTGGCGCGGCTGCGGACCCGTTATGCCGGCATCCGGGTCATGGACCGGGGCAGGGTTGCGAACACCGATCTTATCGAGGCATGGGAACTGGGGGACCTGATCACCCTCGCCGAGACCATGGTCGCCGGAGCGCTGGCCCGCAAGGAGAGCCGGGGGGCGCATTTCCGGGAAGACTTCCCCGACCGGGATGACGAGAACTTTCTCAAACATACGCTGATCCGCAAGGGGACGGACGGGCCGGAGGTCGGCTACAAACCGGTGACGATCACCCGTTTCGAACCGAAGGAAAGGACCTATTGAGATGGAACGTCTTTTTCGGATCTTCCGCTTCAACCCGGAAACCGATTCCGCACCGCGCTATCAGGAGTACCGGCTCGATGTGCAGCCGGGCTGGAGGATTCTTGACTGCATCAACGAGATCAAGTGGAAGCTCGACGGAACCCTTACGTTCCGGCGTTCCTGCGCCCACGGGGTCTGCGGTTCCGATGCCATGATGATCAACGGGAAGAACCGCCTTGCCTGCCGGACCCTCGTCCAGGACCTGAAGAAACGGGGGGTGATCCGGATCGATCCCCTGAAAGGGTTTCCCGTCATCCGTGACCTCATCGTCGATATGGACGGCTTTTTTGAACGGAACGAGGCGGTTCAGCCCTGGTTTGTCAACGACGATCCGCCGCCGGAAAAGGAACGGCTCCAGAGTCCCGGAGAGCGTGCGAGGATAGATGAATCGACGAAGTGTATCCTCTGCGGATCCTGTACCTCGGCCTGCCCCACCTCCTGGTTCGATCCGGACTACCTGGGGCCTGCGGCGCTTCTCAAGGCGCACCGTTTCATCTTCGATTCCAGGGACCGGGCGGGGGAGGAGCGGATCAGGATTCTCAATGACCGGACCGGTCCCTACAAGTGTCATACGATCTTCAACTGTGTCGAAACCTGTCCCAAGGAGATCAATGTCACCGGCGGGATTGCGGAACTGAAAAAGGAGATCCTCCGGTCGTTCCTGAAACGGTCGAAGCCGGAAAAACCGGATTGATCCCGCAGAGAGGGAAGGATATCCGCAGATGAAGATCCACGAATATCAGGCCAAGGAGATCCTGCAGGAGTTCGGGGTCCCCGTGCCCTTCGGACATTCCGCTGCCACCCCGGAGATGGCGGAGAAGATCGCGGAGAGGATCACGGGCCGCGTTGCCGTGAAGGCCCAGGTCCATGCCGGCGGCCGGGGGAAGGGGGGCGGGATCCGTCTGGCCGAAGATGCCGCCGGGGCGGGAAGGATCGCAGGGGAGCTGTTGGGACAAAACCTGGTGACGCCCCAGACGGGACCCGAAGGGGTCCGGGTCCGTGAGGTACTGGTGGAACGGGCGATGGAGATCCACCGGGAACTCTACCTGGCGATTACCCTCGACCGTGAGCCGGCCCTGCCCGTGATCCTGGCCAGCGAAGCGGGCGGGATGGAGATTGAAGAACTGGCGGCCCGTCATCCCCGGAAGATCCACCGTTTCATGATCGACCCCGCCCTGGGGCTCCGGCCCTTCACGATACGGCGTATGGCCCAGGTCCTGAGGATCGGCAAGCATCTCCTTCCCTCCTTCCTGCAGGTCGCCTCCAACCTGTACAGCACCTTCATCGCCCGGGACTGTTCCCTCGTGGAGATCAATCCTCTCGTGGTGACGGAGGACCACCACCTGGTGGCCCTGGATGCGAAGGTCGTGATCGACGACAATTCCCTCTTCCGGCAGCCGGATATCGCGGCGCTGCGGGATCCGGAAGAGGAAGACCCGATCGAACGGGAAGCCGGCGAGGCCGGGCTGAGTTATATTCGTCTTGACGGGAATATCGGCTGCATGGTCAACGGCGCCGGCCTGGCCATGGCGACGATGGATATGATCCAGTACGCGGGGGGAGCGCCCGCCAACTTTCTCGACGTGGGAGGGGCGGCCGATGTGGAGCGGATCGGGAAGGCCTTCCGGATCCTGATGGACGATTCCCGTGTCCGGGGGGTTCTAATCAATATCTTCGGCGGGATCGTCCGTTGCGACCGGGTGGCTGAAGGGGTCGTTGAAGCGGCGGCCGGTCTGAAGATGGATCTTCCCGTGGTGGTTCGCCTTGAAGGAACCAACGTGGCCGAGGGGCGGGCGATCTTCCGGAAATCGGGGCTGGCGATCGAAACGGCCTCCGACATGCTGGATGCGGCGACGAAGATCGTGGGGAGAGTCACGTGAAAGGGAGCGGACGGCTTGCTTGCAGGGCTGCCGGGGATAGCGTAGCTTGCGGGGCCATACGACAATGAGTATATTGATTGATCAGAATACGCAGGTCCTCATCCAGGGAATCACGGGCCGGGAAGGTTCCTTCCATGCCCGGCAGTGCCTCGCCTACGGCACAAATATTGTTGCCGGGGTGACGCCGGGGAAAGAGGGAAAAGACGTGGAAGGCGTCCCGGTCTACGATACGGTGGAGCGGGCCTTGAGTCATCACAGGATCGATGCCTCCATGATCATGGTCCCGGCCCCCTATGCGGCGGACTCCATCCTGGAAGCGGTGGATGCCGGGATTTCCCTGATCGTCTGTATCACCGAGGGAATTCCCCTGCTGGACATGGTCGATGTGGTCCGTTTCCTGGAAGGGAAGAAGAGCCGCCTGATCGGGCCGAACTGCCCCGGGGTGATCACCCCGGGCGCCTGCAAGATCGGGATCATGCCCGGCCGGATCCACCGGCCCGGACGGGTCGGGGTGATCTCCCGGAGCGGGACCCTGACCTATGAGGCGGTGCACCAGATCTCCGATGCGGGGGAGGGGCAGAGCAGTTGCATCGGGATCGGCGGCGACCCGATTGTGGGGACCTCCTTTGTGGACCTGCTGGCCCTCTTTCAGGAAGATCCCGGTACGGAAGGGGTGGTCCTCATCGGGGAGATCGGCGGAAGGGCGGAGGAGGATGCAGCGGAATTCATCGGGACTTCCTTTACGAAACCGGTGGTTGCCTACATCTCCGGGAAGACGGCGCCGCCGGGGAAACGGATGGGCCATGCCGGGGCGATCATCTCCGGGGGAAAAGGAACGGCCGAGGCGAAGATCGAAGCCCTGCGCGGCGCAGGGGTCCGGATGGCGGAACACCCCGCGGTAATCGGAGAGACCATAAGGAAGGCGCTGGAAGAAGATGGCTGAGAAGAAAAGGGAAAAACCGAAAAAAGAATTCCGCATCGTTGTGGACCCGAAGCGGTGCAAGTCCTGCGGGATCTGTGTCGCCCTCTGCCCGAAAAAGGTCCTGGAACTGAGTTATCCGGGGTTTCACTGTGAACCGGTTCGCATGGCCGACTGCATCGGCTGCCTCATGTGTGAACAGCACTGTCCCGATTTTGCCATCCTCTGCCATCCGAAAAAGGCCGGAACGGATGAAGAGAAAGAAGATACAATCCCTGAAACCGCACCGGCCCGGAAGGGGGACGTGTGATGAGACCGGCTACCCCGGGAAAGAAGGAGAAAGGCAAGGTCCGCCTCATGCAGGGGAACGAGGCCTGCGCCGAAGGGGCGCTCGCTGCGGGATGCCGTTTCTTTGCCGGCTATCCTATTACGCCTTCCTCCGAGATTGCCGAGTACCTTTCCCTCTATCTTCCGCGGATGGGCGGGAATTTTATCCAGATGGAGGATGAGATCGCCTCGATCGCCGCCGTGATCGGGGCCTCGATCGCCGGGGTGAAATCTATGACCGCCACGAGCGGTCCCGGTTTCTCCCTGAAACAGGAGAATATCGGTTTTGCCTGCATGGCGGAGATCCCCTGCGTGATCGCCGATGTCATGCGCTCCGGTCCATCCACCGGTCATCCCACGGGACCGTCCCAGGCGGACCTTATGCAGACACGATGGGGGACCCACGGGGATCACCCGGTGATCGTCATCGCGCCTTCTTCGGTGCGGGAAATTTTTGTAGAAACGATACGGGCCTTCAATCTTGCCGAACAGTTCCGGACACCGGTGATCCTGCTGATGGATGAGATCCTGGCCCACATGCGGGAGAAGGTGGTGATCCCGGACCCGTCGGAATATGAAGTGGCCGACCGGCTTTGTCCGGAAGTCTCCCCGGAGGAATACCTCCCCTACGCCAACGACCGGGATGTCTCTCCCCTGGCCCCCTTCGGAGAGGGATACCGTTTCCATATCACCGGGCTCTATCACGACGAAACAGGCTTTCCAACCGGGTCTCCCGAACAGGTCCGGCGGCAGGCGGAACGGTTGATCGGAAAGGTCGAACGGGGGAGACCGCAGATCGATCGGGTGGAGCGGAATGTTCCGGCCGGTCTGCAGGGACCTCCCGATACGGTCGTCGTCGCCTTCGGATCGACGGCCAGGGCGGCGCATCATGCCGTGCGGGAGGCTCAGGACTCGGGAGCCGCCGTCGGTTTTTTCCGTCCTGTGACCGTATGGCCTTTCCCCGCAGAGGAACTGCAGGCGGTCAGCCGGGGCGCGCGGCGGGTTATCGTGCCGGAGTTGAGCTTCGGGCAGTTGGCCGGGGAGGTCCGTAAATGGATCGATCCGGCTTCCGAACTTGTTTCGCTGGGGAGGGTCGATGCCCTTCCCATTACGCCGGATGAGATCCTGGACAAGATCATGGAGAGGGCCTGACGGGTCCCTCCCCGTTTCGTTGGTTTTATTGAAGAGGTTTGAAGAATGGCTTTTGATTATGAAAAGTATATCCGGCCGTCCACCTTCCCCCATATATGGTGCCCCGGATGCGGGAACGGGATCGTCGTCAAGGCGCTGATCCGGGCGATTGATAAAATGGGATGGAAGAAGGACGAGGTCGTTGTCGTCTCCGGGATCGGCTGTTCCAGCCGGACCTCGGGCTATCTTGATTTCAACACCCTTCACACGACCCACGGCCGGGCGATCGCCTTTGCCACGGGGATCAAGATCGCCAAACCGAAACTTCATGTCATCGTTGTGACCGGTGACGGGGATGCCCTCGCCATCGGCGGGAACCACCTGATCCACGCCGCACGGCGGAACATGGACCTGACGGTGATCCTCTTCAATAATTCCATCTATGCCATGACGGGCGGGCAGTATTCCCCCGCGACTCCCGAAGGAAAGATGGCCAGTACCGCCCCCTACGGCCAGGTGGAACCGAACTTCGATATCGCCCGCCTGGCTGAGGGAGCCGGGGCCTCCTTCGTGGCCCGCAGCACCGTTTACCATGCCGTCCAGTTGGAAGGCTATATCGCCAGGGCCCTGGCCCGGGACGGTTTCTCCCTCATCGAGGCCGTGACCCAGTGTCCCACGGTCTATGGCCGGCGGAACCGGACCCCCAATCCGGTCACCTTCCTGGAACAGTTCAAGAACGACAGCATTCCCCTTGCAAAGGCGGCCGGGATGACCGACGAGGAAAGGGAAGGAAAGATCATTACCGGGATCTTTGTGGATCACCCCCGGATCGGTTTTATCGAACGGTACCGGAAGATGAGTGAAAAGGCCCTGGCAATTCGCAAGCGGCGCTATATCAAGGGGAGCGCCCCGAAGAGCGAAGTGGGGAACTGAGAAAGACAGGCACAGAGGGGCAGAGGCACAGAGCAAAACCAAAACCGCCTCTCGCGAAGGACGCCAAGGGCGCAGAGAAAGACGAGATCAAAGACAAAAGTATTCACCACGGGGAACACGGGGGACACGGGGAAAAACACAATCAAGAGCGAAAGGCATTCACCATGAAGGGCATGAAGGAAAGAAGAAGCAGGCAGACCCCCCTGTAGCGTTCCGGTTTATCCGGGACGGGGTTTTCTCAACTCCCCCGGAGGGGGAGCGGGGTCCCCTCCATGAAGCCGAGCATCGCAGAAATGCCGGGAAAAAGGGCGAGATCGTGTCGACCCGAAGGGGAGACCATGCGAAGCATGTTATCGAGCCCCCCGGCCTTTCGAGAAGCGCAGGGGAGTCCCGCTGGAAGCGGGACCGAATGGCGGGGCGTCCTTTCTTTTGGTTCGTTTTCTTTGGACAAGCAAAGAAAATGAACAAATGCCTTTTTTTGCATGGTTTTGTGCGGAGCATTTATCTCACCGCAAGAACTTGACAACAATAAACCAGAACTTGGAGAAGCGGACGTAGCCGATAAGGAGCGGAATAAAATGGCCAATCGAGTGGAAGTACGATTCAGCGGGTCCGGCGGCCAGGGGATTATCCTGGCCGGGGTGATCCTGGCCGAGGCGGCGGCGATCTATGACGACAAGAATGCCGTACAGAGCCAGTCATACGGGCCCGAGGCACGGGGGGGAGCCAGCAAGGCCGAGGTGATTATCAGTGACGGGGAGATCGATTACCCCAAGGCGACGAATATCGACATCCTTCTGGCCCTGACGCAGGTGGCCTGCGACAAGTATTCATCGGATGTCAAAAAGGGTGGGGTGGTCATCATCGACCCCCTGGAGGTGAAGAAGGCCCCGAAGGGAGAGTTTAAGGTTTACTCCGTCCCGATTTTTGAAATCGCACAGGAAAAGATCGGGCGCCGGATTGTTGCGAATATCGTGGCCCTCGGCGCCGTTGTCGGGCTGACCGATGTGGTGACCCGTGCGGCGATTGAAGAGGCGGTCCTGTCCCGGGTCCCCCGCGGGACGGAGGATCTGAACCTCAAGGCGT
This sequence comes from Deltaproteobacteria bacterium, assembly GCA_013151235.1. Taxonomy (NCBI): domain Bacteria; kingdom Pseudomonadati; phylum Myxococcota; class Myxococcia; species Deltaproteobacteria bacterium. Next base: position 37,885 of record JAADIO010000042.1, read on the forward strand.
TGAAGGCGGGGCTGGATGCGGCGGAAAGAATCAAATCCTCGTGATTATCTCCTATGCCTTCAAATCCCGAAAGATTTGACTTGCCCTATCTTTTCATGATACTAAGTGGCCCGTATTTGTAAATACGGTGGCATTTGAGTGCCGCGGGGCGGCCTCGTCTTCGTTACGTTCCCTGCGCCGTACCACAGGGGGTACGCCTCAGGCCCGTGCCTTGACGAGACCGCCCTGCAGCCCTCTCGGTGCGTCACAGTATCTACGAACAGGGCCACTAAAATAAAATTTTATTTCCTCTCATTGAATGAAGGAGCAGATCCATGGAACGAACGCTATCGATTGTGAAGCCCGACGGGGTGAAGAAAAATATCCTCGGTGAGGTGATCCGCCGCTTTCAGGAAGCGGGAATCCGGATTGCCGCCATCAAGATGATCCGGATGACGAAAGCCGAGGCCGAAGGGTTCTACGCCGTACACAGAGAGCGGCCCTTCTTTTCAAGCCTGACCGAGTTCATGTCCTCCGGTCCCTGTGTGGTGATGGTGCTGGAAGGGGACGGGGTGATCAAAAAGAACCGGGAACTGATGGGGGCGACCAATCCCGCGGAAGCAGCAGTTGGAACCATCCGGAAGGATTTTGCCGGCAACATCGAACAGAATGCCGTTCACGGTTCCGATGCGCCCGAGACGGCGGCTTTCGAGATTTCCTACTTTTTCAACGCACTGGAGATCCACTAAGGACCGGGGTAGGGGACTGGAAACGAAAAGTTTTTCACTCTCCTTTCCAAAGAACTCACTTTTCCTTCATGACAGGGCGGCTTTCAATATGCGATGGATCTCTTCACAGAGAACGACGATATCTTCCGTGGAGAGATACTCGGGAATGGTTGCGTCAAAGAGAAGGTTCAGGTCGGGAGGGATTCCTTCTTCTCCTCGGTAATAGATGTACTGAACCGTTACACGGGGCAACGGATGTAGAAGGAAAGAAAGATCCCCCTCGGCTGTTTTGGTGCCGCCCAATGTTTCCACGGCAGCAATCAGCTTGTCCTGATTTGCATCGAAAAGCCTGAGTATCGGAAAGATAACCCGTCCCCGGAAGGGTTGAAAATAGAGCGCCCCCTGGGGAACCTCTTTAAAAGAGATCCTTCTTCCGTCGAGGGGTATTCCGCCGGCCTGTAACAGGTAGTGCAGGATCAGGATCGCCAGACGGATTCCCGCCGGTTCATCGTCGAGATAAACTTCCCGTCCCTTCGTTTTTACAAGAATCTTTCTGTTCAGGAAATGAGTCTCCAGTGTCCCGTCTGCGTGCAATGCGGCACCGCTTCGGTCGGAAATTGCCTGCAGATCCTCTTTGAGGAGGGCATCGACGGCATTGTTGTACGCGGCTTGCAGTGCCTTTTCGTAGTTGGTCTTCATCGATTGACTGTACTTCCATGTAAGAGTCGGGTTTTTTGTTTGCATGTTCAAAATAATTCATTTTAGCAGAATCGGTTGGACGCAGACAACCAAAATTGACATCGGTCCGATTATGGTCTACCCTCAACGGAAAATGATTCAATGCTTTTCGGGGGAGGAGCGATGAACAAGACCGGCCTGATCATTTCAGGGTACCATCATGACACGGGGGTTCATCCGGAACGTGCGGAGAGACTTCGTGCCGTTGAAGAGGTCTGCCGTTCCGATGATATTGCACCCCGCCTGCTCCGGTTGGAGCCCAGGGCTGCCACGGTAGGCGAGCTGGCCCGGGTCCATGATCGTGATTATATCTTGCAGGTGGAAGAGGCATGCAAAGGAGGGATCCATGCCCTCGATGCGGACACGATGATCTCAAGCGCTTCTTATGAAGAGGCCTGCCGGGCGGCGGGGTCCGGGCTGACGCTCCTCGATGCCATGATGGCGGGACTGGTGCGAAACGGTTTCTGTGCCGTACGTCCCCCGGGGCATCATGCGGAACACGATCGGGCCATGGGTTTCTGTCTTTTTAATAATGTAGCAGTCACCGCCCGGTATGCTCAGGAGAGGCACGGCCTGAAGAATATCCTCATTGTCGATTGGGACGTGCATCATGGAAATGGAACGCAGAACAGTTTTTATGCCGATCCCTCGGTCTTCTACTTCAGTATTCATCAATATCCCCACTATCCGGGGAGCGGTGCCGACGACCAGCGGGGGAAGGGAGAGGGGGAGGGGAGAACGCTGAATGTTCCTCTCCCGGCCGGGGGAGATGACAAGGTCTACCGGGAGTCATTGGTCAACAATCTCATGCCGGAGATTGAGGGATTTGCCCCCGATCTGATTCTGGTTTCAGCCGGTTTTGATGCCCACATGGATGATCCCCTTGCCGGGATGAATGTAACCGATGAGGGGTTCGGGTGGATGACGGAGTTTCTGGTCGATCTGGCCGGGGAGCATTGCGGGGGGCGTCTCCTTTCCTTGCTGGAAGGGGGATACAGTCTTTCCGGGCTCAAAGGGGCGGTGCGAATGCATCTGCGGGCACTGGTGAAAGTGTGAAGGGGATCAAGGTTTATTCCCTTCTTTATCCAAATTTCCGTTGTTATGATTTTGACGTTTTTCTCCTTCCCATTGCAGTATTCTGATGACCGGAGGTCGGCAGGCCTCCTCTTTCCATAAAAAATCCTTTCGAATCAATCAGTTGCAAAAAAAATGTATTTATTTGAATTTTTTTCGCGACTTTTGGCCTCCTCATGTTACTAATATGGTAAATACCCTTTGGGAATCCCCCGGGGAGTGGTTAATGCGATCCCCCTTGCTACGCCGCTCTCCGATCCCCTGTGAAGCCCGCGAAAGCGGGCTTTTTTTTGTTTGAACCGTTGCGAATAACCGGAGATTAAGCGCTCTGCTGGATCCGGTGTTGCTTGACCGTAGTTGTTTGTTCGGGGAAATCGGTCCGGTAATGGGCACCGACGCTTTCTCGGCGTTCCAGGGCGGCCCGGGTGATCAGGGTGGCCACGGTGATCATGTTCTGTAGTTCCAGCCCGTTTTTTTCGTGATAGATTTCTTCAAGACAGGGTGTCCAATCCTGCAGACGTTCCACGGCTTCGGAGAGCGATTTCCCGCATCGAATGATGCCGACCCGGTCCCACATCAGTTTCCGTAGCATGCCGCGAAGTTCATTAAGCTCAGCCGGCGATTCATGGGCGGCAACCGGCCGGTCGGCATAAGGGTTGGCGATCCGGTCCGGGAGCGTATGAATCTGTTCTCCATAGCGGGCGGCTGCTTTTCCCGCACGAGTCCCGAAGACGATTCCTTCGAGGAGGGAATTGCTGGCCAGACGGTTGGCACCGTGGACCCCGGTGCAGGCGACTTCCCCGGCGGCGAAGAGGCCCGGAAGATTCGTCGCTCCGTCGAGATCGGTTTCCACACCCCCCATCATATAATGGGCGGCAGGACTGACGGGGATTCGGTCCCGTGTAATGTCGATCCCGTAGGAGAGACAGGTAGAATAGATCTGCGGGAACCGCCGACGGACAAAGGCAGCATCGAGATGGGTGAGGTCGAGATAGACATGAAAGCTTTTGGTGGAGACCATTTCCGATACAATGGCCCTGCTGACGATATCCCGTGGAGCCAGTTCCCGTTCGGGATGATAATTGCCGACAAATTTCCGTCCGAAAATATTCAGGAGCTTTGCCCCTTCGCCGCGCATTGCCTCGGAAAGGAGAAATGAAGGCGCTCCCGGAAGATAGAGGGTGGTCGGATGGAACTGTACAAACTCCATGTCAACCAGTTTGGCTCCGCTCCGGTAGGCCATGGCCATGCCGTCGCCCGTCGCTACCGACGGATTGGAAGTTCGCTGGTAAAGATATCCGGACCCTCCGGTGGCCAGCACGGTGGCCTTGGCCGTAATTGCCGAGATCTCTTTCTTCCGTTCGTCAAGAAGGTAGACTCCGTAACAGGCACCGTCGTGCATCAACAGATCGATGGTGTAGTGGTAATCGAATTTTCGGATATTTCGCAGGGTCTTGACATGGGCCAGCAGGCTGCGGACGACCTCCTTGCCGGTGGAATCACCATGAGAATGGACGATCCGCCGCTTGCTGTGGGCCGCCTCCCGGGTGAAGGCAAGTTTTGATCCTTCCCGGTCGAAGCGGGCCCCCCAGGCGATCAACTCAAGGATATGATCCGGGCCTTCCTCGACCAGGACCCGGACCGCTTCTTCGTTGCAGAGACCTGCGCCGGCGGCGATGGTGTCGTCGAAATGGAAGGTGATCTCGTCTTCGTCGCTTAAGACAACGGCAATGCCCCCCTGGGCATGGCCGGAACTTCCCGCCGAGGCCTCGTCCTTGGTGAGGACCAGTACTTCTCCGTATCGGCTCAATTCGATGGCGGCCAGGAGTCCGGCCACACCGCTGCCGATGACGAGGAAATCGGTCGAGGTTACGGGGAGTCTGGATGTCGGGATGTTTATCATCGGGAATACTCTATTCCATAGACGGCATCAATGTAAATTCTTTTTTCAACCTTGATGGTGTCGTAAAAAGTCACGAAGCCCTTCGACCCTTCGACCGGCTCAGGACAGGCCCTTCGACCGGCTCAGGACAGGCGTGCTCAGGGCGAACGGTGTAAGTGATTGATATTCCGTTCGTGGTGAGCCTGTCGAACCATGAACGG
>JAADIO010000043.1 GCA_013151235.1 Deltaproteobacteria bacterium
GATCCGGCTCAAAAAAGGCGATTCCATAGACATCCCAAGGGGGGGGGTCCATCGCATTGAGAATACGACAACGGAAAACATGGCCTTTATCGAGGTACAAATGGGAGACTATTTCGGCGAGGATGATATTGTAAGGATTGAGGATGACTTCGGTCGAACGTAGAGGAGATGGTTTTGAAAAATCCGACGGTTAAACGATATGGGCAAAACCCCATTCTGACCCGGCGGGATATTCCCTATCCCGTTTCCACGGTTCACAATGCCGGGATGGTCAAGCATGACGGAAGGTATGTGATGCTCTTCCGCTCCCATCTTTTAAACGGCCGGTGCGTCATCGGCCTGGCGGAAAGCGAAGACGGTTACGCATTCACCGTAAATCCGGAGCCTTTCCTGGTTCCTGCAACCCAAGGCGTCTTCGCCGAATACGAAGAGTTCGGGGTCGAGGACCTTCGTATCTGCGCCATGGATGATCAGTACCTGCTCACCTACAGCGCTTATTCCAGGCATGGCGTTAGGATCGCCCTGGCGCGGACCCGGGATTTCAAGAGTGTCGAGCGGATCGCACTGATCTCCCAACCGGATATGCGCAACGTGGTGATCTTCCCTCAGAAGTTTGACGGCCGCTATGTCCGTCTGGATCGTCCTCATTCCGAAATCTCTCCCTGGTCCATTTACATTTCCTATTCTCCCGACCTGGTCCATTGGGGAGACTCGAAGGTGGTCATAAAACCGGTGACCTATCACTGGGATGAGCTGAAGATCGGCCCCGGAGCTACACCCTTCCGGACGGACCAGGGGTGGCTGAATATCTACCACGGGGTCTACCGGACCATGTCGGGAGCGGTTTACCGGTTAGGCGTGGCGCTGCACGACCTGGAGGATCCATCCAGGATAATCGGCATCTCCGATGACTGGATACTGGAACCGGAAGATCCCTGGGAGACCGTCGGCTATGTTCCCAATGTCGTGTTCACCTGCGGCGCCGTCCCGGAAGAGGACGGTACGGTAAAGATTTATTGGGGAGGGGCCGACACCGTCATGTGTGCCGGGTCCGCCCGAATCACGGACCTTGTGGAGATGTGCCTCAACCATTCAAGGGCACCCTATTAAAGGAACATACGATGCATCAGGAATCTCTGCGGATCAGAAGAAAGAAAAAACGGATCGAGTCAAAATCGTCCAGGGTGATCACCAAATTCTTCATGCCCGGCAGTCGGGAACAGATCGGTCATATGATTGATCGCGTACTGGGTCTCTCGGAAGAGGAAGTCAAGCAGAACCTGAACCGGGTCATTGCCGACTTTTCCACACGCCACAAGAACATCCGGCAAGTGTTCGACAGGAACTATCATGCCGTCAAAGATTATCTCCCGAACGGCAAAGAGATCTCCGGCGAAAGGCGGTGCTTGATCGGGTCTTTTTTTACCCATGAATACTCGATACAGGCGGCCGCCTTTTTTAATCCCTCCATCGTGGCACATCCGGACCAGAGCAATCTGCACCCGGGATCCATTCGGGTGATCCTGAGTTTTCGTTCCACCGGCGAAGGGCATATCTCTTCCATTGAATTTAGAAGCGGCATTCTGGACGAAACGAATAACATGCACTTTGACGAAGTAGGCCGCTTTGTGGAGACCCCGGAAGTCATCAACAACCCGACGTATGACAAATACGTCTTTCAATTAAAGCTGGAAGATATGGGGTCGAAGAACAACGTCTCCGAAGAAATCCTGAAGGACCTGCCCGACAGGTTTTCCTTTGTTGAACTGCAAACCGCGATCCGGAAGAAGACCCATACCTGGTATGAAGAACCGCCTGCTTTACTCCATGAGACGACAGAGAAGATGCTCTGGCTTGCCGGATCCAATTATGCATTACGATTCAGAAAGGACCGGAGGATCTCGGAGAAAGTCATCTTTCCGGTCTCCGAAAACGAAAGCCGGGGAATTGAGGATGCACGGTTCGTTCGCTTCTGCGATGATCGAGGATCTGCCACATATTATGCAACCTACACCGCCTACAACGGTTTCGATATCCTTCCGATGCTTCTGGAAACCCGGGATTTTGACAACTTTAAAATCAGGACCCTCAACGGCAAGGCGGTACAGAACAAGGGAATGGCTCTCTTCCCGAGAAAAATCAATGGGAAATATATGATGATCTCCCGTCAGGATGGAGAAAATATCTATATCATGTCTTCGGATAACCTGCATTTCTGGCACGAAGCCCAACTCCTTCAGAAACCGGAATACCCATGGGAATTCATACAGATCGGGAACTGCGGTTCTCCCCTTGAGACCGAGTCGGGATGGATCCTGTTGACCCACGGCGTCGGCCCTATGAGAAAATACTGCATCGGAGCCTGTCTGCTGGACCTGGAAGACCCGACAAAGGTAATCGGCCGCCTGTCCGAACCGCTTCTTTCTCCCACGGAAGAAGAGCGGGAAGGTTATGTACCGAACGTGCTGTATACCTGCGGCGCCATCATTCACAACAAGGAATTGGTTATTCCCTATTCCATGTCGGATACCTCGTCGGGAATTGCGGTTGTTTCGGTTAAGAATTTGCTGTCCCGGATGCTGGACAGATAACAATCCAGTACAGGAGGAACCATTGAAAAAAATAGCAATCATCGGTAATTATCTTCCCCGTCAGTGCGGAATTGCAACCTTTACCAGCGATCTGTGTGACGCACTTGCAGGACATATAAAAAAAAGCGATGAACACCTGATCGTCGTTGCCATGGATGATGTGGAAGAAGGGTATGACTATCCGGGCCGTGTCAAGTTCCAGATTCGGGCAAATGTCCAGCGTGACTATATCCGCGCCGCCGATTTTCTGAATGTCCACAAGTTCGACATTGCCGTCCTTCAGCATGAATTCGGGATTTTTGGGGGAAGGGACGGAGCCTACATTATCAGTTTAATCAAGAACCTGAGAATGCCGGTGATAACAACTTTGCATACCGTGCTCCAGAATCCTTCCGACGGACAGCGTATCATCATGCAGGAACTGGCAAAATATTCCGAATCCTTTGTGGTCATGGCTCACAAAGCCCATTCGATTCTGCAGGAAGTATACGGCATCGACAATTCAAAAATAGCATTCATCCCGCATGGAATCCCGGATACCCCTCTCGAACGTTCCGACACATTTCGCAGGCAAATCGGGTTAAAAGAGAAAAAAATTCTTTTAACCTTCGGTCTGCTGAGTCCGGGGAAAGGCATTGACATAATGATTCAGGCTTTGCCTGAAATTATCGAACGCCACCCCGAGGCAGTCTATATTGTTTTGGGCGAGATCCACCCCTATATCGTGAAGGAGTCCGGGGATTCCTATCTTCAGGGCCTTTACCAGATTGTCAACCGGCTCGGTGTCAACGATCATGTGTTGTTCCGAAACCGTTTTGTCGGCCTGAAACCGTTGATGCAATACGTCCGGGCCACTGATATTTATATCACACCCTACGTCAATGAGCAGCAGATCGTATCCGGCACGCTTGCCTATGCCGTGGGCATGGGGACCCCTGTTGTTTCCACCCCCTACTGGTATGCACAAGAACTGCTGGCCGACGGGAGAGGACGCCTTGTTCCTTTCAACGACCCACACGCCATCGCGGAAGCCGTCAACCATTTGCTGGATCACGAGGAAGAACGAATGGAGACACGCAAAAAGTGTTACCAATTCGGTCGGTCAATGATCTGGGAGGAAGTGGGCCGAAGCTATCTTCAACTAACCGGCAAGGTACTCAAGCAGACCTATGACCGGGCCATACAACAATTTACGGAAAGACCGGATGCCCGAATCGTCAGTGAACTTCCCGACATCAACTTGCAACATTTGAGAATCATGACCGACACCACGGGGATGCTCCAGCACGCAAAATATTCCATCCCCGACCGTACCCACGGCTACTGCGTAGACGATAATGCCAGAGCACTCATTGCGGTCTGTCTGTACTACTCCCTGCGCAAGGATAAAGGCATGGTCCCCTTGATCCAGACCTACCTTTCTTTCATGAATGACTCTTTTAATCCGGAGAACGGACGCTTCCGGAACTTCATGTCCTATGACAGACGATGGCTCGAAGAGATTGGAAGCGAAGATTCCCATGGCCGGTCCATCTGGGGGCTGGGTACCACCGTAAAATATGCACCGAGTGACTCGATTCTGAAAATGGCCGCAGGCCTTTTTTCGGACGGATTGCCTGCCGTCGAAAACTTCATATCACCCCGGGCATGGGCCTTTACCATTGTCGGTCTGCAAGCCTATATGGAAATCTTCGGCGGGGATGCAACGGCCCGCCGGTTGCGTACGGATCTTGGGGGGAAACTATTTAACCTCTTCCAGGAAAGGGCCTCGGAGGACTGGCCGTGGTGTGAAGATCAGGTAACCTATGCCAATGCCAAATTGCCCCATGCACTGATCCTCGCCGGCCAATGGATACCAAACCCGGAAATGTTCGCAATGGGAATCAAAAGCCTGAAGTGGCTGCTCGCCAGACAGACGGCACCGGATGGTCACCTCTCCATCATCGGGAATTCCGATTGGCACAACCGGAAAGGCGATTCATCGACCTTTGATCAACAACCGATCGAGGCGATGTCTCTGATAGAAGCCTGCGCCGAGGCCTTTCGTGCCACTGGAGAGAGGACGTGGATCGAAGAGGGACAGCGGTGCCTCACCTGGTTTCTGGGACGAAACGATCTGAATGCACAGATCTATGATTTTGAAACAGGAGGCTGCTGTGACGGGATTCAGCCTACCGGCGTGAACGCGAATCAGGGCGCAGAGTCCACCCTTTCCTGGCTTATTTCCCTCCTCACCATGTATAAAATCCTTGAACAGGAAGTCCTCGTTCGCAAATAAGAAAAGAGGAAAGGATCTACATAAAAGACTGGTTCAAAGATCAAGCCACACGAATATTTTGCTTGACAGGAGTCGATCAAAGATGTTAGCGTGGCTTATTAATTAACGCTGTTCCTGGTAAAAAACGAATATTCGAAAGCCCCGGAATGCATCCGGGGTTTTTTTTATGGGAACAAGAAAGAAGGAGTTTTATGGATTTCAACGTATTTGATTTACACCCCAAGGTCAAAGCCGGTGTCACAGCGGAAGGTTTTGTCACCCCCACACCGATCCAGGCAGAAGCCATCCCCAAGGTTTTACAGGGGCACGACGTCATGGGTCTGGCACAAACCGGCACAGGCAAGACAGCCGCCTTCGTCCTCCCCATTCTGCACCGACTGATGGAAGGCAAACGGAGATGTGTCCGAGCCCTGATCGTCACCCCTACCCGTGAGCTGGCCGAGCAGACACATGAGGCCATCGGGAAATTCGGGGCCGGGACCGGCATCCGGAGCGTAACCGTTTATGGAGGTGTGGGCATTCATCCACAGGCACAAAAACTTCGGCAGGGCCCTGAGATCGTTGTCGCCTGTCCCGGCAGAATTCTGGACCATATCGGACGGGGAACGATTGATCTCCGCCATGTGGACGTCCTGGTCCTTGACGAGGCGGATCATATGTTCGACATGGGTTTTCTCCCGGACATCCGGAAAATACTAAAGAATCTTCCCCGGAAACGCCAGACCCTGCTTTTCTCGGCCACCATGCCGAAGGTCATCCGGCATCTTGCGCAGGATGTCTTGACGGATCCGGTAACCGTTCAGGTAGGAACCACCGCCCCGGCAGTCACGGTTCATCATGCGGTCTACCCGGTCGAACCGCACCTTAAGACCCGTCTCCTGTTGGAACTGTTACGCAGTACCGACACCGAATCTGTGCTGGTCTTCACCCGCACCAAGCATCGAGCCAAGCGACTGGGAGAACAACTCACCAAAGCGGGCTACCGGGCGACCTCGTTGCAGGGCAACCTGTCGCAGTCACGACGCCAGGCCGCACTGGAGGGCTTTCGACGGGGCAAGTTCCAGATCCTCGTTGCAACCGATATCGCCGCCCGCGGGATCGACGTGGCCCGGATCTCACACGTCATCAACTACGACATCCCCAACACCACCGAAGCCTATATCCACCGCATCGGCCGGACAGGCCGGGTGGCGCGGAGTGGTGATGCTTATACGCTGGTAACGGGGGAGGACAAAAATATGGTACGATCCATTGAGCGGATTCTGAACCGCCCGATCGATCGCCGCACCGTAGCTGACTTTGATTACAAAGCTCGCAAAACGGGCAAGACAGATCGACCGGTTCAAAAACCGGTTCGAGGCGGCAAAAGGACCTGGAACCGAACAAGAAGTGAACAGACATCTTTCAGCATGCCTCACCCGTCATAGATCCGTAAGTCTTTATGATCTCAAAAGCTTGATGAAGTCGTAAAAAGTTGTTTTCCGGATTCCGTTCATGGTTCGGCAAGCTTCCGAGTATGGTGAGCTTGCCGAACCACATGCTCGGAAGCTCGCCGAACCACACGAACGGGATATCAATAACTTACACCGTTCGTCCTGAGCGGGCCTGTGCTGAGTTTATCGAAGCATCGAAGGACCTGTCCTGAACCGGCTGAAGGGTCGAAAGGCTTTGTGACTTTTTACGAGACCATCAAGCTTCACGGGATCCTCTTTACATGACATGGCAGGCCAGACAGAGATCGGTCTCCCTCGGCCCCACCGTCAGGCTGCCCCATTCCGCCAGGCAGCCATCAGCGGCATTGTCGCTAAATTCCGCGTCCACGATTCTCTCCGGATCAAGCACCCCCGGACGGAGTTTATGACAGGAGATACAGGTTACCTTTCCCTCCTCCAGACGGACATCCTGAGGCAAGGCATCGGAAGGTGTGTAATGATTCGGTTTTGCAAGGGCATAACGGTCGTAACTCATTCCGATGGGGTGATTGACCGTCTGGTGCCCCCGGTACTGTATCGGGGTCCCGACTTCCCGGACGACGATCAGACTGGCCGTCGCGCCATCATGACAGGCGATACATTGAGCCGAAACGCCGCCAGGGGGAACAACAGGGGCCGATGGAGCCACGCCATAGGCTTCAGCATCCGTTCCTACAATAAATTTCCGAAAAGCATCTGCAAAACGTCCGGCGTATGCCGTCTCAACGAACATCAGCACCAACGTTAAGAAAACCAAGAGGACTTTGTGGAGTTTCATGCTTCTTCCCTCCCTCCCAGTCCGGAAACAAAGGAACGAAAGAGGGGGAAGCGCCGTACGGGCGAGGACAAAAAAAGACCTGTCCCGGATCGGAAACAGGTCTTTTTCTCCCGTAATACTTCATCGGTCTCTCCGGCAGCCCCTCTACCGTAACCTTTCGGTCCCAGGCAGGTAGCTTTGCGCCCTGCACCTTTCGGAGCAGGTTGCCATTGTCACGAAACATCTTCTCTATCCAGAACTATCGGATGAGACAGCGTAAAACTTTAGCTTTTTTTAAAAGGGGTCATTAAAAGGGGTCAAGTCTGCTCTTGGGTCATTAAAAGGGGTCAAGTCTGCTCTTGGGTCACCTTACGAAAAATTTTTCTGGATCAAGGTGAGTCAAGAGCAGACTTGACCCCTTTCGTCCGGAAAATCCTTGATTCAGAGCAAAGGATTATGTTAATATTTTATACTTTTGCAAGTGGCTTAACACAAAACCGATAGCACTCTGACGCCAGGAGCAGGCAGGTTTTTCATATCCCGATGCCGGTTTATTTAATGATCTCAGAAGGAGAGATTTTCCATGTGCAACTTCTGTGGGACATTGTTGATTTGTCTCTTGTTTGCCCTTCCGGCCTATGCCCGGCAGTCCATGTTCGATCTCCCTCCCGTCGCATCGCCTCCTCTCTACGGAAACATCCTGATCAACCGGATCTCCACGAAAAATCATCAGCTCCCCGTCGTTTTTTCCCATTGGGAACATCGAGCAAAAGATACCTGCCGCGTCTGCCATTTTGAATTAGGCTTTATGATGCAGAAAAACACAACGGAGATCACGGAAGAGGCAAACCGGAGGGGGAAATTCTGCGGAGCATGCCACAATGGAAAAATCGCCTTCGGCCACACCAAAAAGAACTGCAAAAAGTGCCACAACGGAAACCGGACGTACGGCTGGCAGAAGTTTACGGCCTTCTCGGCAAAACTGCCCCAGGCTCCGACGGGCAACAAAATCGACTGGGTCAAAGCGGTAGAGGAAGGCTTGATTAAACCACGACAAAGCCTGACGGACAAAAACTATACACCTATGCCCTACAACAAGGAGCTTCAACTCCGGGCAGAGTGGAACATGATTCCTCCCGCCTTCTTCCCGCACAAGAAACATAATCTGTGGCTTGATTGTGCAAACTGCCATCCGGACATTTTTAATATCAAAAAGAAAACGACAAAGCATTTCTCAATGGTCAACAACTTAAAGGGGAAATTCTGCGGGGTCTGTCATCTAAAGGTCTCCTTCCCCATGAATGATTGTGGCCGATGCCATCCCAAGATGGCATACTGAAATGTGCAGGTCCTATAAGATCTGTTCCGCCTGCATGGTGCATCTTCTCAATACTCAAACGGACAATCAACAGCATGCGTGACAACCATATCAAATTCACTGCTCTGGGGGGGTGCGGCGAGATCGGCGCCAACGCCTATCACCTTGAGCTCGATGGAACCGGAATCCTTCTGGATGCAGGAATTCACCCCAAGAAGTACGGAAAAGACAGTCTTCCCCTGCTGGAAGGACTTCGCAAAAAAGAGATTCATGCAATCCTGATCAGTCATTGCCATATCGACCACTTAGGCGCCCTTCCGGTCGTCCTGAAGTATTTTCCGACGCCGAGGATCTTCATGACCGGCCCCTCCTTCCCCATCTCCATGCGGATGCTGCACAACACGGTCACCGTTATGGAACGGCTGAAGGAAGAAAAGGGCGTCTCCGAGTATCCCTTCTACACACACCAGGAAATCGACATGATCGCCAACCTCTTTCAGGCGATGGAGTACGGGAAGGCCTTCCGGATTCCCTCCATGAACGGCTATCATCGGGAGGAACTGGAAGGTCTTTTTCTGGATGCCGGGCACATTCTCGGATCTGCCGGGACCCTGATCCGGGGCAGAGAAAGGACGGTCTTCTATACGGGAGACACCTGCCGGCATGACCAGACCGTCATCAAAGGCGCCCTCTATCCCAAAGAAGCGATCGATCTTTTGATCCTCGAGAACACCCTCTGCTCCAGTCCGGAAGCGGAACGAAAAAAACGGGGGAATGAAATCCAGCGTCTCGCTGCGGAAATCCGTCGGGTCATCGACCGGGGAGGAACGGTCCTGATTCCGACCTTTGCGCTGGGCCGGACCCAGGAACTCCTCTCGATTCTTAACCGGTTGAAAAAGCGGGACCGCATCCCCGATGTCCCGATCCTGGTCAGCGGTATGGGCAAGGTCTTCTCCAAAATCTATGATCGGTTCGCCCTCCATACACGCAGGAAGGACCCGGAACTCCTCTTTAAAGATATCCCAACCCGGTCGCTGAACTCCAGAAACTCGCTGACGAAGAAAAGCTTCAAAAACCCGAGCATCATCGTTGCCACCTCAGGAATGTTGAGCGAAAAAACACCCGCCAATCAGCTCTCCTGGGGAATGGTGGAAAACCCGAAGCATGGGATTTTCTTCGTCGGATACCTCGATGAAGACACCCCGGGATTTCAACTCCTGAATACTCCCCAAGGTCAGGAGGTCACCATCGACAGATTGCTTCCCCCCCGCAAGAAGGTCTGCGATGTCCTCACCTTCCGATTTTCAGCCCATTCTCACCGGCAAGAGATCCTGCAGATTGTAGAGGACCTGACGCCTAAAAAGGTGATTCTCGTTCACGGAGAAACCGGATCGGTCGGTTGGACGGCGGAGATGATCCGGCAGATGGAAAAGGGGATCGAGGTGATCATCCCGGAGTTGGGAAAGGAGATCTGCTTGTAGAAACAGAAGATCGCCAAGAGCAAAAACCGGAAAAGGACTTTTTACGACTTCATCAAAGGTAAACTTGCAACAGATTTTGATTTTGACCAAGATTTGAATATGCAGTTGCAGTTCTTGGGATCCTTCGTGTGTTTGGCGAGAGGCGGTTATCTTTTTTCCCGGATCATCTCCAGCGCTACACCCGCAGCACCAATGAGACCGGCGTTGTCTCCTAATTTCGCCTTCAAAATCTTCGCCCGTTTCCTGGGCACGACAAAGGCCCGGGCCCGCACTTCTTCGTTAACAATTTCTATAAAATCCTTCCAGGCCGCCGTCACACCGCCGGAAAGGACGACCATGTCGGGATTGAAGAGATTTACCAGGTTGGCAATCCCGATCCCGAGGTAGCGTCCCATCTGCTCGATCACCTTCAGGGAGACCCGGTCCCCTTTCTTCGCTGCCCGAAAGACATCTTCAGCCCGGAAGAAATCCTCCCGTCCCTGGAAACTTTTTTTCAAAAGGGAACCTTCCCTTTTCATACGCCGCCGAACTTCACTAACGATCCCGGTGGCCGAGGCATACACTTCCAGGCAACCCGTATTTCCGCACTTGCATTGGGGGCCGTCCGGATTGACCGTGGTATGACCTACCTCGGCGGCCATCCCATCTTCCCCATGCCAGACCTTCCCGTCAAGAATGATTCCACCCCCGACACCGGTCCCAAGCGTCAGGCATATGAGGCTGTTGGCTCCCTTGCCGACGCCGACCCATTTTTCCCCAAAGGCCGCCGCATTGGCATCATTCTCTACAACAACAGGGAGAGCAAATTCCTTTCGGATCATTTCTTTCAGGGGGACATTCAGCCAGTCGGGCAGGTTGGGAGAAGAAACGATGATTCCCCGACGGGCCAGGATCACACCGGGGACGCCGACGCCGATAGCCACCGCTTTGCGCCCCTCCCGCTTTTCCCGTTCCAGAGCATGCCGGATCCTTCGGACCAACTTTTCGATGACGGCATCTTTCCCGCACTCCCCTTCCGTTGAAGCCTTGCGACGCTGGAAGATCTCTCCCCGAAAGGAGATCCCGGCGACCCGGATATTCGTCCCGCCGAGATCGACACCGATTAATGATTTACGCATTCACACACTCCACATGATCGCTTCAAAATCCTTCGAAGGGACCTCAAAGGAGAGATAGGCACCCAACGGCCATTTTTCCAATTCCATCTGTTCCCGTTTGACGAGAACAAAAAAACTAACCTGCTGACCAACGGGCACGTTCAAGGCAACAAAGGGAATTCCCATCTCGATAATCCGGTCATAGGCGACCCTGGAAAGTTCTTGTTCCTGATTCTCTCCGCGGAGGAATTTGGCCCGCAATTTACCTTTTTCAAAAAACGCAACGATACGAATCCCGGGTGGCCCGACAAAATGAATCTCGAAAGTTAAGGATTGGAAGAGTTCCGCATCGAGATTCCGCGTCGGATCCATGCGAAGATAGAAGGTATCAAGGTCAAAGCCGTAGTAGATCCGCCGGATCAGGGAATCCGCTTGGTGCATGGTACCGCCCACGGTGGATACATCATAGAGGGCGGCGGGAATCCATTCGTAATAATTCGTCACCTGTCCGTCGATCTCGGGATACATGAAGGCGGTAATCTCCGATGTAATCTCCACCCTCTTCTCCCGAAGAATGGGCAGGAAGAGATGGTCCGGAGGGTCCTCCCCCATCAGGGTGTAGACATTGGCCAGATGTTTCCGGTAGAGTTCATCGAAATCCCGGTCGTTCTGGGAGGAATGGTCGTCCCCGTACCACCAGTTCCAGTCGCTTCCTTCGGCAATAAAGATCTCCTTCCAGGCCCGCTCTAATTTCTCCGGATCGATATTCCCCTTCTTTTCCTGTTCCGTACGCACCAGAAATTCCCGCGTTTCGTAGAGAGCATCCCAGGAAAGATTGTCTTCCTCATGCCCGATCCAGACACGAAAGTTATGGTTGATCCAGGAACCGGCATGAAGGCGGGATAAGGTTGTCTCCGGTGGAAAACGATCGAGATAGCTGCGAACTGTCGTGGTCTCGATCAGGGGATCATGACTCAAGCGGGTGTAGAGTTCCGTGAAGAAGTCCCAGCCGTCGTTCCTGTAGTGCTCCCATGCATTTTCCCCGTCAAGAATGATCGTTACCAGCGGCGCCTTTCGGCTCCCCAGCGCGGCATCCCGGATCTGATGCAGGTGATGGAGAAAGTCCTTCGCCGCATCGGCCGGATCCCACCGGGAATAAACGAACCCGATGAGATCCGAAAGTCCGTGATCCCGGAAGAGGATATCGAGTTCCCGGCCGTCTACCTTCACCCGGTAGGGCTGAAAAAGAAAATCCTTCTTTTCCTTCTTCGCCTTCACCAAGTCCGGGAGAAGGGAACAGGTCAGAATCTCCTCGTCGGTGGCGATCCAATGAATTCCGGCATCGGAGATAATCGGGATGATCTCCTCCGACACGGAGCCCTCCGAAGGCCACATCCCCACAGGTTTCGACCCGAACAGTTTTTCATGGTAGGCCGTGGCCATCTCAATTTGTTTACGTGCATCTTCGGGATGGATGAAGGTCCGCCGGGGCAGGGTAATCTGCGGACAGGCATCCCGGGCGCGATCGGTGTTGCAGAGAAGCGGCAGGATCGGATGATAAAATGGCGTGGTGGAGATCTCCACCTGCCCGGTTGCGGAAAGAGCCCGGTACTCGGGAACAATCCTCCGCAACACCTCAATCTGCTTCTGCATCAAAAGGCCCTTCTCTTCTTCGGTAAAACCTTCTCCCTTTCGCAACAGATTCTTCAGAAAGGGGTCATTCTTTTTAAAGAGCGGGTCGAACCAGGTAAGATTGAACCAGACCTGGAGGTCGAGAAAGTCCTGTTCATTAAAAATCTTTTCCACCTGTTCCAGCCGGTTTTCATCCGCCCGGAAGCCCCGTTTCTTCAGCAGGTGCCAGTAGCGAGGCCAGGGCTTGATCATATTCTCCCACTCGGCGAAAAAGAAATTGTGGAGGATGGAAATACGTTCCGCCTTTTTCAAATCCTTCGCCGGTTTCAGGGAGAGATCGGCAAAGAAATCTTTGGCCTGATGGTCGGTGTAATCTTCGAGCTGTTCAAGGAGGCAGGGAACGAGATTGAAGTTCTGGTGGATCGAAGGAAACTCCCGAAGGATGGAGACCATATCGAAATAATCTTTGATCCCATGCATCCGCACCCAGGGAAGACGGTACTCCCGCGTAACCAGATCTTTGTAGTAGGGCTGGTGCATGTGCCAGATGATCGCGAGATAAATGGGATCCCGGCTCGTGGGCATTGATTCCTCCTCATCCCCCGGCTTTCATCCGGGCGACGACCGTCATCAGGGAACATCCTTCTTCGGGGACAACGCCCCCTCCACATCATGGATCCGGTCGGAATGAAAGAGATAAACGATCTCATCCTTCCGGACCATCCCCAACTCATCCCGGGCGATCTTCTCCACCACAAAAGGATCGTGACGAGCCGATTTGATCTTCACCCTGAGTCCCCCGTTCTCCTTCACCAGGGCGGCGTTCTCCCGAACCCACCACTGACGGGCCTGTTCCATTCTATGCAACTGGAAAAGACTTTTATCCCCCAACAACGAGGTAAAAAGGAGAAAAACGGCGGAGAGAAAAGCAATCATCGCCAGGGCAAACTTTAGATTCCGCTGTTCACGGGCCGGGTTCTTCCTTTGACTTCCCCTGGACGAGCGTTGTTTCTTCATTTTCCCCTGACCGGATCAGTTCAGAATAAAATCCCGACCGGCCGATGTCAAAGCATCGAGCGTTGCCTCCGATGCGGCATCGATATAAAACCGGGCGACCGGTTCCGTCCCCGAGAGACGCATCAAGACCCAACTGCCGTCATCCAGAATCAACTTCATCCCGTCAATCGTCACCACTTGCGCGACCTTTCGGCCGGCAAAGGATACCGGAGGATCCGACATTTTTACGGCAAGGTTCTCTTTCACGGACGGTGTCAGTTTCAGGTTCACCCGGCGGGTCAGGACGGTACCCACTTTCTCGTAGATCGCTGCAAGAAGTTCCCCGACGGATTTTCCCTCCCGGGCCACCATCTCGGCCACCAGAAGACCGGCAAGAATTCCGTCTTTCTCCGGGACATGTCCCCGGATGGTGAGGCCGGAACTCTCCTCGCCTCCAATCACCACCTTTCCATGAGCGATCAGATCGCCGATATACTTGAATCCCACCGGGGTCTCATAAACCTTCCGGCCGTGAAGTTCCGCCACCCGGTCGATCAGGTGGGAAGAGGCCACGGACCGGGCTACCCCTCCTTCCCAGCCGCGGGTTCGGATCAAATAATCGAGGAGAAGGGCGATGATCATGTTCGCTTCGATATATTTTCCACCCCGATCAACGATCCCGAAGCGGTCGGCATCCCCGTCGGTTCCGAGGCCTAAGTCGAGCCCCTCTTCCCGGACGGCGGCAATCATCTCGTGAATATGCTCTTCCGAAGGCTCGGGCGGCTTTCCGCCGAAATAGGGATCCCGCCGGTTATGCAACAGGCGGACCTTCAAACCGGTCTCTTCCAGCAAACGGTCCAGGTATCCCCGGCTGGTCCCGAACATCGGATCAACAGCCACCTTCAGACCGGACGAACGGATCACCTCGAAGTCAACCAGTTCACGGATTCTCTTCAGGTAAGCCTTCCGGCCATCGAAAAAGCGGATCAATCCCTGCTTTCTCCCCTCCTCAAAAGGGAGGAAGGCAAATCGTTTCCCGACCATCCCGGCACGGGCAAGCGCCTCGATCCGTTTCGTCGTCTCCGGCAGGGCCGGCCCACCCCAGGCGGGGGAAAATTTCAGCCCGTTGTATTGGGAAGGATTATGACTCGCGGTAAAGTTGATCGCCCCTGCCGCGGCACATTGCAGAATCTCGTAAGAAAGGGCCGGTGTCGGGATGTCCCGGTCACTGAGAAGGATCTGAATCCCGTTTCCGGCCAGGACAGAGGCCGCCGCTTCGGCGAACCGATCCGACAGAAAGCGGGGATCATAGCCGATGAGGATTCCCTTGCTTTTCAATCCGGACTCAACAATATGGTCGGCGATTGCCTGGGTGACGACCTTCACATTTTCGAAGGTAAAATCATCAGCAATCACTCCCCGCCACCCGGACGTACCAAAGTGGATCTCCGCCATTCTTTCCCCCTCTATGGTTCTCTGAAATTCAGATGAAATCATAGCACAACAAGGGGAGGATGCAAACGGATTTTTCGGATTCGAGCCTGACCAGTCCGGCAGACGGACCTTCTACTGATCTGTTTACGTTATGTGAACGACAGGGGAAAGCACTCCATCATCCATGATCATTTACGGCCCAGTCGACCTGCCGGAGGATCCCCCGGAGGATCCGCACCTCCCGGTCATTTAATTTTGCCCGGCCGAAAATCCGCCGGAGATCCCGCATGATGTGCCGGGGATTCTCCCGATTTAGAAAGCCGATCCGGGACAGGGTCTCTTCCATCTGAGAAAACATCTGCTCCTGTAGTACGGAATCAGCAATAGAGCGATCCGCCCTTCCCGACGCACCTCCATCCACGGCATAGATCTCGTAGGCAATCACCATAACCGCATGGGAGAGATTGAGGGAGGGAAAGGCCGGGTGCGACGGGATCGTCACGAATTCATGGCAGAGATCGAGTTCCTCGTTGGAAAGGCCGTGATCTTCCGTCCCGAAGAGAAGAGCGATCCGGTCGTCGGGATGGACCGTCAAAAGGCGTTTTGCCATCTCCCGGGGCAAACGGCTCTCTCCCTGAAAGCGGGGCCGGTCGGGGGGAACGGTCCCCACAACAAGATTGCATCCGGCAAGAGCCGCAGGAAGATCGACGAAGACCTCCGCCCGGTGGAGGATCTCCTTCGCCGACACAGCCATCCACTCGGCAATCTCGGCCCTGTGATCGCAGGGTTGGACAAGCCGGAGCCTCGACAACCCCATGTTTTTCATCGCCCGCACAACGGAACCGACATTGCCGGGATGGAGGGGGTGGGAGAGTACAACAGTGATCCGGTCAAGATGTTCTTTCATTTTTTTCCTTGGAAAAAACCTCAAGGATTGCAATTGCATCTTTTGCAGTGTATAGTTTTTTCAGAAGGGATGCAAGATCCGACCTGCTCTAAACATTGATGAAGTCGTAAAAAGTCGTTTTCCGGATTCCGTTCATGGTTCGACAGGCTCACCACGAACGGAATATCAATCACTTACACCGTTCGCCTGAGCTTGTCGAAGGGCTTCGTGACTTTTTACGACACCATCAACATTGTACCAGGAGGAATGAATGGGACTTTTCAACAAAAAGACGCGGCTCATGAGTCTTTCCAGCGGCGCCGGCTGAGCCTGCAAACTCAGTCCTTCGGACCTGGCCCAAGTTCTGGGACAGCTGCCCAAAATCGATGATCCCAATGTTCTGATCGGGAGCAACACCGCCGACGATTGTGCCGTTTATCGCATCAACGATCACCAGGCCCTGGTACAGACCGTCGACTATTTCACCCCGGTAGTGGACGACCCCTTCCGGTACGGGGAAATTGCGGCCGCCAACGCCCTCTCCGATATTTACGCCATGGGGTGTAAACCATTAATCGCACTCAACATCATCGGATTCCCAGGGAACCTCCCCATGGGAATCATGGCAAAAATTCTCCAGGGAGGGGCATCCAAAGCGGCCGAGGCGGGAATTCCCATTGTCGGGGGCCACACCATCAACGACCGTGAACCCAAATACGGCCTTGTCGTCACGGCCATCGCAAAGATCGAAGAGATCCTGACCAACGCCGGAGCAGAAGTGGGCGACGAGCTGGTCCTGACTAAGCCACTGGGATCGGGAATCGGGATCACTGCAACAAAAGCCGGGGCCGGAGGAGAGGCACTGGTGGAAGAAATCACCAGCCTCATGTCGACGTTGAACAAAGATGCAGCAACGGCCATAAAATCCGTCTCCCCCCATGCCGTAACCGACGTAACCGGATTCGGTCTTTTAGGACACCTCCATGAGATGACGGCGGCCTCGAAAGTCGGCGCCGAAATCCTGTTTGATCAGGTGCCGCTGCTTCCCTCGCTTCCGGACCTGGCCCGGAAAGGATATATCCCCGGCGGAACCAGGACCAATCTGAAATTTCTCGATGGGGACGTTCTCTGGGAAGAGGGAGTCTCCGAGATCGACCGTCTCATTCTCTGCGATGCACAGACTTCGGGAGGCCTTCTAATCTCCGTTCATCCTGGGGAAAGTGATCAGCTGATCAAAGAATTACAGAAGGTGGGAGCCCTCGCCTCCCACCGGATCGGAACCATTATTGACGATCCTTCGGGAAAGATCCGGGTTCGCTCAAA